>JALYSL010000453.1 GCA_030854825.1 Pseudomonadota bacterium | reverse complement strand
ATGCGAAGGTGCTCGGTCTCAATTTCGTCCTCTCGCTCTTTTGCATCGTCTGGGCCGCCGACATCTCTGCCTACTTCGGTGGTCGCGCCTTCGGCCGGCGCAAGCTCGCGCCAGCCATCAGCCCCGGCAAGAGCTGGGAAGGAGTCTGGAGCGGCATGCTGGGGGCCGTTGTCGTGGCGGCGATATGGCTCGGGGTCGACGCGTCGGGCATGGTCGATTCGCCGAGCTTCTATCAGATCGTTGCGACGCGATTCAGCCTCATCGGCGTGGCCCTCGTCGTCGTTTTTCTCGTGGCGATGAGCGTCGTCGGCGATCTCGTCGAGTCGCTCGTCAAGCGGAGCGCCGGAGCCAAGGACAGCAGCAGCCTGCTGCCGGGACACGGTGGCATTCTCGATCGGGTCGATGCCCTGCTGCCGGTCTTTCCGATCGCCATGGCTCTGGCGTCGTTATGAGCGAGCGGGTCACCGACGCACCGCGGCAGCGCGTCTGTATTCTCGGCGCGACGGGCTCTGTAGGCATGGCCACGCTCGATGTCATGGCGCGCCATCCCGATCGCTTCGAGGTCTTCGCTCTGACGGCGCAAAAGCGCGTCGATGAGCTCTTTGCGCTGTGCCTGCGCCATCGGCCGCGCTATGCCGTTGTCGCGACACCGGAAGGGGCAGCGACGCTGGCGCGCCGGCTCGCCGACGCGGGCGCGGCTACCGAAGTGATGCATGGCGATCGCGCCCTCTGCGAGCTTGCCGCACATTCGCAAGTCGATGCCGTGATGGCCGCCATCGTCGGCGCTGCCGGCTTGTCGTCGTGCCTGGCCGCGGCCAAGGCCGGCAAGCGCCTGCTGCTGGCGAACAAGGAGGCGCTCGTCGTCGGCGGCGAACTCTTCGTCGATGCCGTGAAGGCCGGCGGAGCGACGTTGCTGCCGATCGATAGCGAGCACTCGGCGATCTTCCAATGCCTGCCCGCCGATCGTTCGACCTGGAGCGATCGCATCGACCACATTGTTCTCACCGCGTCGGGGGGGCCCTTTCGAGGCCGCGCGCCGGCAAGCCTGGCCGACGTCACGCCGGCCGAAGCCTGCGCCCACCCGAACTGGGTCATGGGCCGCAAGATCTCGGTCGATTCGGCGACGATGATGAACAAGGCGCTCGAAGTCATCGAGGCGCATTTCCTGTTCGACCTGGCACCGGAGCAGATCAAGGTCGTGATCCATCCGCAAAGCGTCATCCATTCGATGGTCGTCTGCCGTGATTATTCGGTGCTGGCGCAGCTCGGTACGCCGGACATGCGCGTGCCGATCGCGCACGGCCTGGCATGGCCCGGGCGCATCGACTCGGGCACGCCGCCGCTCGACTGGAGCCGGCTCGCCGCCCTCACGTTCGAAGCGGCCGACCTCGACCTGTATCCCGGCCTCGCTCTCGCGTGGGACACACTGGCCGCACCACCCGGGACGAGCGCCGTGCTCAATGCCGCGAACGAAGAGGCGGTCGCCGCCTTTCTGGCCGGAACCATCCGCTTCGACCGGATTCACAGTGTCAATGCCCGCACCGTCGCTGCCGTGATCCCGTCCCGCGGCGCCGCTGATTCGCTCGAGGGGTTGGTGGCGCTCGACGCCGAAGCCCGGCAGCGCGCCGGCCAGTTCCTGAAAGGCCTCGCCGCATGATGTTTGCCGCCACGCTCATTTTGTTCGCTGCTCCGCGCGAGGGCGTGCCCTGCCCTTCGGGCGGTCGTGCGGACGCTGACACATGATCATCACCGTCCTCGCATTCCTCTTCACGCTCGGCGTCCTGATCGTCGTGCACGAGTACGGCCACTACCGGGTAGCGGTCGCCTGCGGTGTCAGAGTGCTGCGTTTCTCGATCGGTTTCGGGCGCGTCCTGTGGCGGCGCCAGGCCACGCCAGAGAGCACCGAGTTCGTTGTCTGCGCCTTGCCGCTCGGCGGCTACGTTCGCATGCTCGACGAGCGCGAAGCGCCGGTGCCTGCCGCGGAGCTGGGCCGCGCCTTCAATCGCAAGTCGATCGGGCAGCGCGCCGCGATCGTCGTCGCCGGGCCGGTCGCGAACCTGCTTCTCGCCGTCATTCTTTACTCGGCGGCACATTGGATCGGCGTCGACGAGCCGAAGGCCGTGCTGGGGCCGCCGGCGGCGGCAAGCGTTGCCGAACGCGCCGGCCTGCACGCGGGAGACTGGGTTCGCGCCTGGTCCGACGATGGCAGCGAATGGCACGACGTGCGCTCGCTCACCGACTTGCGCTGGCAAGTCACGCAGTCGGTGCTGCATGGCGACGATCTCGACCTTCTCGTCAGCGACCACGACGGCCGCGGCGAGCATCACGTCGTTCTCGGCCTGGCGTCGCTCGCCGCCAGCGAAGTCGACGCCAAGCTGATGCAGCGGGTCGGCCTCGGCAGTGCCTGGAGCGAGCCGGTGCTCGGCGACGTCAAGGCCGGTGGAGCAGGTGCGGCGGCGGGCCTGCGCGCCGGCGACCGAGTCCTCAGCATCGATGCTCGGCCGATCGTCGACGCCAGTCAGGTACGAGACGCGATCCGCGCCGCCGGCGCGACCGGCACGGCGAAGCCGATGCAATGGTCGGTGCTGCGTGACGGCGCGCGGCTCGAGATCGTCGTCACGCCGAAGGTCGTCATCGATGCCGGCAGTCGGGTCGGTCGCATTGAGGCTTTCCCGGGGCAGCCGCCGGAGCTGGTGTCGGTGCGCTATGGTGCGGTCGAAGGCTTTACCTCGGCCGTCGCTCAGACGTGGCAGATGTCGTCGCTCACCGTGAAGATGCTCGGCAAGATGATCGTCGGCCAGGCCTCGCTGAAGAACCTCAGCGGGCCGGTGACGATTGCCGACTATGCCGGTCAGTCGGTGCGTCTGGGCATGGCGTACTACCTCGGCTTTCTCGCAGTGGTCAGCGTCAGCCTTGGCGTGCTCAACCTGCTGCCGCTTCCTGTCCTCGACGGCGGACACCTGATGTATTATCTTTTCGAGGCCGTGACGGGACGTCAGGTCTCCGAGTTGTGGCTCGACAGGCTGCAGCGCGGCGGGGTCGCCATCATGCTCGTGATGATGTCGCTGGCGCTCTACAACGACATGGCCCGCCTGCTGGGTCTTCAATGACCGACTGCATGCATCCCTTCGCTCGCCCGCGCCGATTTCGTCTCGCTCCGCTCTCTTTCGCCATCGTCCTCGCCCTGCAGGCAGGTGCGTCCATCGCCCAGCAGACTGCAGCATCCGTCACGGCGCCGGAGCCGTTCACGCTGAAGGACATCCGGGTCGAAGGCCTGCAACGCACGGATGCGGGTACGGTGTTCGCCGCGCTGCCCTTTCGCGTCGGCGATACCTACACCGCAGACAAGGGC
>JALYSL010000452.1 GCA_030854825.1 Pseudomonadota bacterium | reverse complement strand
GTGCTACGGCGCTCTTCGCGACCCGTTCGGAGCGCCGCGTCGCGGCAATGTCGAACAGTGCTTCGCGATCGATGCCCGAATCGATGCGACGAATCGTGCTCATCGGCAAGCCGCGCGCTGCGCGCTTCGGTCAATCAACCTGGGAACGGTCCGGCGGCTCATGGGACGCAGCTTGCCATGTACGGGCTCTCGAGGAAACGTCGCTTCGCCACTTTCCTCGATTCCCGCGGGGACCGGCGCCGCGTGGCGCGTCCTGGAGGTGCTCATAGGCGAAGTCGTTCAATGCCGAGACCATCGATCGCGATCGGATTGGCTCGTCCAGCGACCGCGTCGGCGACCAGTCGAGCCGAGCCGCAGGCCAGCGCCCAGCCGCTGCCGCCGTGGCCCAGGTTGAGCCAGACACCCGCGACGCCGCTCGGACCGAGCACCGGCGGGCCGTCCGGCAGCATCGGCCGCGAACCCTTCCAGCGTTGCGCCTGGCTGCGCCGCGTGACGCCTGGGAACCAGTCGTCGAGCACCTTGTCGAGCGTCGCGTGCGCTGCGGCATCGGCGTGATCGGCATGGCCGCCGATCTCGGCACAGCCGGCGACGCGCACTCGGTTGCCCAGCCGGCTGATCGCGACCTTGTAGCGTTCGTCCATCAAGGCGGCGCGCGGCTCGCGATGCAGGTGCTGGTCGTCGTGGCGCAGCGGCGCCGTGACCGAGTAGCCGAACACCGGTTGCAGCGGCAACCGGAGGCCGAGCGGACGCAGCAGCTCGCGCGACCCGAGGGCGGCACAGACGACGACCGCGTCATAGCCCAGCTCGGGTTCTTCGCCGTTACCGGGCTGAGTGATCGGCCAGTCGCTGGCGTTGAGACGCGAAGGGAAGGGCGCTTGATGGCGCGGATCGACCGGCGTTCGCACGATCACGAGTCGCGGGTTCGCTCCGGCGACGATGCGTTCGACCTGCGCATGGAAGCGAAAGCGGACACCACTTCGCGATGCTTCCTTGCGCAGCAGGTGCGTGAACTCGCGACAGTTGCCGACATCGTCGTCCTTCGAATAGACGCCCGCGTGCAGCGGTGTGTCGAGGCTGAGGCCCGGTTCGATGAGCCGGCAGCCTGCCGCATCGAGTACCTGGGGCGCGGCCCCGAGCTCGGTCAGGGCGCGAATTCCGGGCTCTGCCGTGGCCAGGTCCCGCGCCGAGCGAAGCAGCACGAGAAAGCCCTGGCCCCGCTCGAAATCGAGATGCAGCCGCTGCGTCAACTCGTGCAGTCGTTCGCGGCTGAAATGGGCGAGGCGGTGCATCCGAGCCCGATTGGCCCGATACACGGCCGGCCGGCAGGCGCGCCACCAGCGCCACAGCCAGCTGACCGTCGACAGGTTCATGTGCCGGCCGACGCGCACCGGCGCATGCGCGCGCCCCAGATGCGCAAGTACCTTGCCGGGCATGCCCGGTGCCGCCCAGGGCGCGACGTAGCCGGGCGCGACGAGACCGGCGTTGGCGAAGCTCGATTCGGCCGCGACCGTGCCGCGGCGCTCGAACACGGTCACGTCATGGCCGTCGGCACCGAGCTCGTACGCCGTCGTCACGCCGATCACGCCGGCTCCGATGACCGCGACGCGCATCGTCAGCGCCGCGTCACGTCGTCACGAGCAGAGCGGAGCGCGGCTTCGATGGCCAGGCCGGCGCCGAGAACGGCATCGTCGTGAAGCGCGGCGTGCCAGATCATGAGGCCGACGGGCAGCTCGCCTTCGACGTGGCAGGGCACGGACAGGGCGCAACCGTCGAGCAGATTGACGAGCGACGGGTTACGCAGGAGCAACCCGTTAGCGGCAAAGAATGCGGCGTCATCGGCGAGCAGCGGCGCCAGTTTCGGCGCGACCACCGGAACGGTGGGCGAGAGCATCGCATCGAATGGCCCGAGCGCCGCTTCCATGCGGCCGATCCAGGCGCGCCGTGCGGCGATCAGATCGATGTAGTCGGCGGCCGTCATCGTCTCGCCGCGGCGAATGCGTATGGCCACCCGCGGGTCGTAGTCGGCTTCGTGGCCGGCGAGCAAATGCCGGTGCCAGGCCCAGCTTTCCGCCGCCGAGAATCCACCGGTGGCGTTGATCGTCGCCACTTCGTCGAGCAGCGGCAAGTCGACCTCCTCGACCTGGGCGCCTTGGCTCGACAAGGCTTCGATGGCGCGCGCGAAAGCGCGGGCGACGCTGCCATCGAGACGGTCGAGCATCAGCGTTCGCGGGATGGCCAAGCGCAACTGGCGCAACGATGTCGTGGCGGGATCGACACGCCGGTCGGTCAGGATTTCGTGCACCGCGACCGCGTCGCGTACCGATCGCGTCATCGCCGAGACGGTATCGAGCGTGGTCGATAACGGCACCGCACCTTTGCTCGGGACCAGCCGCGCGGTGCTCTTGAAGCCAACGATGCCCTGCAGAGCGGCCGGTATGCGGATCGAGCCTCCGGTGTCCGAGCCGAGCGCGGCCCAGGCGGCGCCGCTGGCCACCGAGACGGCGCCTCCCGACGTCGAGCCCCCGGGAACGCGCGGGGTCGGGTCGATTCGGACGGTCGCTGGATTGACCAGCATCGCGAAATGCAGATTGAGGCCGATGCCCGAGAACGCGAACTCCGACATGTGGGTGCGGCCGATGAAGGCAGCCCCGGCGCGGCGCAACCGAGCCACTGCGGGCGCATCGGCGGTGGCAGCCGGCGCGGACGCCAGCACGGTCGAGCCGGCGGCGGTCACGAAGCCGGCAACGTCGAACAGGTCCTTGATCGAGATCGACAGGCCGGCCAATGAACCCGGCTGCCGGCCTTCGGCGACCGCCCGGTCGGCTAGGCGGGCCGAGTTGCGCGCGGCCTCGAAGGTGGTGGCGAGAAAGGCCGGTGCGCACGGCGCCGACTGCGCGGCAGCGATCGAGCGTTCGATCAGATCGAGGGCCGGTTGCGCGCCGGTGAGGACCCGGTGCCGGGCGTCAGTCAGGTCGTCGCTCATCGACAATGCTAGAATCCTACGCTTTGCCTCGGGCGGACGAGCGGGCTGAACTCATCGGTTCGGCGTGGTAGCCGCCAGAGCAGCAAGGAACTCGCGAACCGGTTCATTCAAGGTGTTGCGATGCGAAGGAGGGCGCGTTTGCATGCGGCTTCCTTCCTCGCGATTCGAGCCGGGATTCTAGATGCAACCTTTGGAAACTCGATGACGATCTCAATGCGCGACATGCTGGAAGCCGGCGTCCATTTCGGACACCAGACCCGCTTCTGGAATCCCAAGATGGCCCCGTACATCTACGGCCATCGGAACAAGATCCACATCATCAACCTCGAGAAGACGCAGCCGCTCTTCGACGACGCGATGAAGTTCATCCGCCAGCTGGCCTCGCGCCGCGGCACCATCCTCATGATCGGCACCAAGCGCCAGGCGCGCGACGTGATCGCCATGGAAGCCAAGCGCTGCGGCATGCCCTTCGTCGACCAACGCTGGCTCGGCGGCATGATGACCAACTTCAAGACCGTCAAAGGCTCGCTCAAGCGGCTGAAGGAAATGAAGGCGCAGATCGAGGCTGGCACCGAGATCCGCATCAAGAAGGAAGCGCTGATGTTCCAGCGCGAGATGGCCAAGCTCGAGAAGGACATCGGCGGCATCCAGGACATGAACGCCTTGCCTGATGCGATGTTCGTGATCGACGTCGGCTTTCACAAGATCGCCGTCGCCGAAGCAAAGAAGCTCGGCATTCCGATCATCGGCATCGTCGACTCGAATCACTCGCCGATCGGCATCGACTACGTCATCCCCGGTAACGACGATTCGTCGAAGGCCGTGGCGCTATATGCCAAGGCGGTGGCCGACGCGGTGCTCGAGGGCAAGGCGAACGCCGCCCACGATGTGGTGCAGCAGGCGGCAGCGGGCGACGAGTTCGTCGAGGTCAACGAAGCCGCGGCTTAAGGGCGGCCCAAGCCCGCGATGGAGGCGGCCGAATCCAGGGGCTGTTTCAGCCCCTTTTTTCCAACCGGATCGATGCCGGACGACGGCGCTCGCAGGCGTCCGGCTCCTGAGGAGCAATAAGATGGCAGCAATCACCGCAAGCATGGTCGGCGCGCTGCGCGCCAAGACCGACGCGCCGATGATGGAGTGCAAGAAAGCCCTGACCGAGGCGGGTGGCGACATGGAGCGGGCCGAAGAACTGCTGCGCGTCAAGCTCGGCAGCAAGGCGTCGAAGGCGTCGTCGCGGATCGCCGCCGAAGGCGTCGTCGCCATTTCGGTGGACGGCACGACGGGCGCGATCGTCGAGGTCAACTGCGAGACCGATTTCGTGACCAAGAACGATTCGTTCCTGGCGCTCGCGCAATCGCTCGCCGACCTGGTGGCGAAGAGTGCGCCCGCTGACGTGTCCGCACTGTCGGCATTGCCGCTGACGCAGGACGGCTTCGGCCCGACGGTCGAGGACGTTCGGCGCGGCCTGATCGGCAAGATCGGCGAGAACATGTCGATCCGGCGCTTCCATCGTTACGCCGGCGCCGGCAACGTGGCCAGCTACCTGCATGGCACGCGCATCGGCGTGCTGGTCGAGTACGACGGCGACGAGGTGGCGGCCAAGGACGTGGCGATGCACGTCGCCGCCATGAAGCCGGTGTCGCTCGCGCACACCGACGTGCCGCAGTCGCTGGTCGACAAGGAGCGTTCCATCGCCGCACAGAAAGCCGCCGAGGACGCGGAAAAAGCGAAGGCCGAAGGCAAGAACGTGCAGTCGCCCGAGATCGTCGCCAGGCGCGTCGAAGGCTCGGTGGCCAAATACCTGAAAGAGGTCAGCCTGCACAACCAGTCGTTCGTCAAGAACGACAAGCAGACGGTCGAGCAGATGCTCAAGGAGAAGGGCACACGCGTCAAGGCGTTCACCCTCTACGTCGTCGGCGAAGGGATCGAGAAGAAGACGGGCGACTTCGCCGCCGAAGTGGCGGCGCAGGTCGCGGCGGCAAAGAACGCCTGAGTCCGGCGAGTCGAGGCGGAAACATCGCCGGGCTAGACTTCGCCGACAAGCACAACAACGAGGACAAGGCGCCATGGCCGCGTACAAGCGCATCCTGCTCAAGCTTTCCGGCGAAGCCTTGATGGGAGACGACGCGTACGGCATCAACCGGGCGACCATCGTGCGCATCGTCCGCGAAGTGCAGGAAGTGACGCAGCTCGGCTGCGAGCTCGCCGTCGTCATCGGCGGCGGCAATATCTTTCGCGGTGTCGCTGGTGGCTCGGTGGGCATGGACCGCGCCACCGCCGACTACATGGGCATGCTCGCCACCGTCATGAATGCGCTGGCGCTGGCCGATACGATGCGCCAGGAAGGCATCACCGCACGCGTCATGTCGGCGATCGGCATCGAGCAGGTGGTCGAGCCCTACGTGCGGCCGAAGGCGTTGCAGTACCTCGAGGAAGGCAAGGTCGTGGTCTTCGCCGCCGGCACCGGCAATCCCTTCTTCACGACCGACAC
The DNA here is from genome assembly GCA_030854825.1 of Pseudomonadota bacterium. The sequence continues at coordinate 2,060 of JALYSL010000452.1, read as the reverse complement.
GGCGGCGGCACTGCGCGGCGCCGAGATCGGCGCCGAGATCGTGCTCAAGGCGACCAAGGTCGACGGCGTCTACAGCGCCGATCCGAAGAAGGATCCGACCGCGACCCGCTACTCGCGGATCAGCTTCGACGAAGCCATCATCAAGAACCTGCAGGTGCTCGACGCGACCGCTTTCGCCCTCTGTCGAGATCAGAAGCTGCCGATCCGCGTCTTCTCCATTTTCAAGCCGGGTGCATTGAAACGGGTCGTCCTGGGCGAGGACGAAGGCACCCTCGTTCACGTGTAAGGAGACAGGATGAATCCCTCACGCTCACTTCGTTCGCTGCCCCCAGCCGGGGGCGTGTCAGCCCCTTGGGGCGGCCCAGCGGTGCTGACATGACGATTGACGAGATCAAAAGGACCGCCGAGCAGAAGATGGCTCGTTCGATCGAATCGTTCAAGGGCGAGCTGCAAAAGATCCGCACCGGCCGCGCCCATCCGGGCATCCTGGACCAGGTGCATATTGAGTACTACGGCTCGCAAGTGCCGATCAGCCAGGTCGCCAACGTCACGCTTCTCGATGCCCGCACCATCAGCGTCCAGCCCTGGGAAAAAGGCATGGGTGCGAAGATCGAACGGGCGATCCGCGAATCCGACCTCGGTCTCAATCCGTCGGCTCAGGGCGATCTGCTCCGGGTGCCGATGCCGGCCCTCACCGAAGAGCGCCGGCGTGAGCTGAGCAAGGTGGTGCGCCACGCCAGCGAAGACGCGAAGATCGCGATCCGCAACCTGCGTCGCGACGCCAACGATCACGCCAAGCGCCTCACCAAGGACAAGGAAATCTCCGAAGACGAGGAGCGGCGCTCGCTCGACGAGCTGCAGCGGCTCACCGACCGGACCATCGGCGAGGTCGATCGGCTCACTTCGGCGAAAGAGACCGAGATCATGGCGGTCTGATGCACGAGCGCTGGCGCCGCAACGGTTGCACCGGAGAGGCACGATGATCGATCCCGTCGAGTTGCCGGCAATCGTGCCGCGCCATGTGGCGATCGTCATGGACGGCAACGGCCGCTGGGCCAAGAAGCGCTTCATGCCGCGCTTCTTCGGCCACAAGCAAGGCGTCGACGCGCTCGTGCGCACGGTGCTCGCCTGCGCCGATCGCGGCGTCGAATATCTCACCGTGTTCGCCTTTTCTTCGGAGAACTGGAAACGTCCCAGCGAGGAAGTCTCCGGCCTGATGGGCCTGGTGCTGGTCGCTGTTTCCAAATATCTCGCCAAGCTTTCGGGCGACGGCGTGCGCGTGCGCATCGTCGGCGACCGGGCCCAGGTCTCCGACAAGCTGCGCGAAGCGTGGCAGCACGCCGAAGACAGCACCCGGCACAACACCCGCATCAATCTGTCGGTGGCCTTCAACTACGGTGGCCGCTGGGACATCGTGCAGGCCTGCCGCCAGGCGATCGCTGCCGGCCTGCGCGCCGAAGATCTTGACGAAGAACACCTCAACAGCTACATGGCCCTCAGCTACGCGCCGGACCCCGATCTTTTCATCCGCACCGGCGGCGAGGTTCGCATCAGCAACTTCCTGCTCTGGCAGGCGGCCTACTCGGAGCTCGTCTTCACCGACTGCCTGTGGCCGGAATTCGGTATCGCCGAGCTCGACGCCGCGCTCGCCGAATATGCGCGCCGCGAGCGACGTTTCGGCGCCGTGTCGAACCGCGACGCGCTGGTGTCCAGCGCAAACTGACGCATGCTCAAGCAGCGCATCCTCACCGCGCTGGTCCTGCTGGCGCTGCTTCTTCCGACGCTCTTGCTGAAGACGCCCTGGCCTTTCGCCCTGGTGACGTTGGCGGCGATGGCCGTGGCCGGCTGGGAGTGGGCGAGATTGAACGGCGCCGGACGCTTGTCGATTCCGTTCGGCATCGGCATCGGGCTGGCCTGCGCCGCCGCCCTGTGGGCCGGCTGGGGCGAGGCGGCACCGCACCTGGCATGGTGGCTGGCGACGCTCGTCTGGGTGCTCGGCGGCACCTGGGTCCTGCGCGGTGGCGTCGCCGCCTGGCCGCGACTGGCGCGCACTGCGCGTC
>JALYSL010000407.1 GCA_030854825.1 Pseudomonadota bacterium | reverse complement strand
AGCGACCGGCCGGTTCGACGCCGGGCTCATCGAACACCGCTTGCTCGATGGCGCTCCCCGCGTCTGCGTCTTCGACCGTTACCGACAAGGCACCCCATTCTTCGGCCAGCCGGTCCGACACAGTCTCCACGGCCGCAGCCGGTACGAGCAGCGTGAGCGCGTGCATCGCCCGAGCGTCAGCGCTTGTGCTGATCTAGCCAGCCTTCCAGATAGTGGATGTTGGTTCCGCCTTCAATGAACTTGGCGTCCACCATCAACTCGCGATGCAAGGGAATGTTGGTCTGGATACCTTCGATGACGGTTTCCGAAAGCGCCGTGCGCATGCGTGCCAGCGCCTGCTCGCGGGTGTCGCCGTGGACGATGATCTTGCCGATCATCGAGTCGTAGTTGGGTGGAACGACGTAGTTGGTATAGGCGTGCGAATCGACTCGCACACCGGGGCCGCCGGGCGGGTGCCACATCGTGATGCGACCGGGCGACGGCGTGAATTTGTACGGATCCTCGGCATTGATCCGGCATTCGATGGCGTGGCCCCGGCATTGCACATTGCGCTGCTGCAGCTGCAATTTCTCTCCGGCGGCGATGCGCAACTGCATCTGGACGATGTCGATGCCGGTCACCCACTCGGTCACCGGGTGTTCGACCTGCACGCGCGTGTTCATCTCGATGAAGAAGAACTCGCCGTTCTCGAACAGGAACTCGAACGTGCCGGCGCCTCGGTAGCCGATCCGCTTGCAGGCCGCGACACAGCGCTCGCCGATCTTTTCGATCGCGCGCCGCGGGATGCCGGGTGCCGGCGCTTCCTCGATGATCTTCTGGTGGCGGCGCTGCATCGAGCAATCGCGCTCGCCCAGCCAAAGCACGTTCTTGTGCTGATCGGCCAGAACCTGGATCTCGATGTGCCGCGGGTTCTCGAGGAACTTCTCCATGTAGACGGCCGGATTGCCGAAGGCCGCGCCGGCCTCGGCCCGCGTCGTCTGCACCGCCGAGACGAGCGCCGCCTCGGTGTGCACGACCCGCATGCCACGACCGCCCCCGCCGCCTGCCGCCTTGATGATCACCGGGTAGCCGATCGCCCGCGCCGCGCGGATCGATTCCTTCGGATCGTCGGGGAGGGCTCCTTCGGAGCCCGGCACGCACGGCACCCCTGACTTGATCATTGCCTGCTTGGCAGAGACCTTGTCGCCCATGATGCGGATCGCCTCGGGCGTCGGCCCGATGAAGACAAAGCCGCTGCGCTCGACGCGTTCGGCGAAATCGGCGTTCTCGGCGAGAAAACCGTAACCGGGATGGATCGCTTCGGCGTCGGTCACCTCCGCTGTCGCAATGATCGCCGGCATGTTGAGGTAACTTTGCGACGAGGGCGCCGGGCCGATGCAGACCGCCTCGTCGGCGAGCTTGACATACTTGGCGTCGCGGTCGGCCTCCGAGTAGACGACGACCGACTTGACCCCGAGCTCGCGGCAAGCGCGCTGGATCCGCAAGGCGATCTCGCCACGATTGGCGATCAATATTTTCTTGAACATCGCCGAGGTCAGGAGCGAGGCGCGGCGGCCGATCGGCTCGCCCTCGACCAGGGCATCGCCGGCGCACTCATTCGATGATGAACAGGGGTTGGCCGAATTCGACGGCTTCGCCGTTTTCGCAGAGGATCTCCCGGATCGTGCCAGCCGAGTCGGCCTCGATCTCGTTCATGATCTTCATGGCTTCGATAATGCAGATCGGCTCACCGAGCTTCACGGCACTTCCCACTTCGACGAAGGCGTCCGTTCCCGGACTGGCGGAACGATAGAACGTTCCAACCATCGGCGACTTGACGACGTTCCCCGTCGGCGGAGTGGGTTCGGAATGAGTTTCCAGGTGCATTCCGGCTGCCGCAAGAGGAGCTGTCGCCTGAACCCCATGCGACTGCGCAGCCACGCCTGCAGGCGGGGGCGAGAATACGCCGGCCTTGACGATGCGTACCTTGCCGTCGGCTTCGGCGATCTCGAGCTCGGAAATGTTCGATTCCGAAACCAGGTCGATCAGCGTTTTCAGTTTTCTCAGATCCATCGACGGCCACCTCGGGCGCGATTGGCAAGTACAGCTGACGAGACTTTACGCGATTTATTGAACATTGCCAGCTGTTGACACCAAGAAACGAGGAAATCGCGTGAGAGACCTGCTGCCTCTAAGCCCCGGACCGCTTCGCCCAAGCTTCCAGAAGGCCAGCGTCAAGCGCGCCGAGCTTGCGCTGCGCGACCTCGCCATTGGCATCGAACACGACGGTAAACGGCAACGCGCCTAAGCTGTTGCCGAGGCTGCGCGACAAGTCAAGGCCATCAGCCCCGGCGAGGGCCACGGGCAGCGACAGGGCGCGCTCGGCAAGAAAACGGCGCACTGGATCGGCCGAGTCGACGGCCAGGGCCAGGACGTTCCAGCCGCGACTCGGCGCACTCCGGGCGAACGCATCGAGCAAAGGCATTTCAGTGGCGCAGGGCGCACACCACGTTGCCCAGAAGTTGACGAGAAACGCCTTGCCGCGAAAGCGAGCCATCGGTATCGACACGCCGTCGACGCTCAGGAACGACAGCGACCAGATGTCGACGGGGCCGGCCGTCTGGGCGTCAACACCCGAGCGCCGCGATCGCCAGAGCGCGGTCGAAGCCCCCGCGACGATCCCGATCCCGGCCGCGGCGCCGACCATGAGCGCGCGCCGTTTCATGGCGTGGCTCGCAATGCCTGAAGCGCCGCAAGATCGCCGCGTCGGCTCCCGCCGCGGCGATCGACGCGCAGGGCGCCACGCAAGTCGTCGTAGTCGAGCACGGTGAGGGCGACATGGACGACGCCGCCGAGGTCGGCGCTTCGAATGAAGATGTTGAGCACGTCGAACACGCGGCCACGAGGCCCGTCGGCACTGGACACTTCGTAGTCGATGCGCATGTCGATCAGCGCCAGTTCCGCCGCTTTCGAGTCGTCGCAGTAGAGATCGATGTGGATGCTGCTTCGCCGCGTCGCGGTGCCGCGCCAGACAGCGCCCGTCAGGAAAGGCCGAAATGCGGCCAGGCGCTCCATCCAGCTGGCTGCAACAGCGCGCAAGGCCACCAGTTCGGCCGGCTGTGAGTCGGCGTGAAAAAGACCGATATAGCTGCGAACCTCATCTTCGACCACGTCGTTGTCAGGTAGCTCGACGGTGCGCCGGCCGACCCGGAAATCGCGCGCCGCCCGTCGTTTGGCGGCGCCGTATTCGAGGCCTTCCTCGACGATCAGGCGAGCCGCGGCGACGGCGATTTCCGCGGTGAGCGTTCCGGACATCGCCTCATTCTAGAGAGCGGCGACCGGATCGCCGGTCAGGGCAATTCGACGGCACCTGTGCGCGCCGCCACGGTCGCGGCGCGGCCCAGGACGTAAGGCGAGCCGATCCGCTTTTCGAAGCGCTTCGGAGCCGGCAGCATGACCGCGAGCTGCGCCGCCTGCGACACCGAGAGGGAGGCTGCGCCAAGGTGAAAGTAGCGTCGCGACGCTGCTTCTGCGCCGAACACACCTTCGCCCCATTCAACGCTGTTGAGGTAGATCTCGAGGATCCGGCGCTTGCCCAGCAAGGCCTCGAGCTCCCATGTCAGAAGGAGCTCCTGCGCCTTGCGAGGTAGGCTGCGCTCGCTGCCGAGGAAGAGATTCTTCGCCAGTTGCTGCGAGATCGTCGAGCCGCCGACGACTTTCGCACTGCGGGCCGGCGGGGCTGGCCGGCCACGCGCCGCGTCCAGCTTGGCCGTGCGTTCGTTGGCGCGATCGACCGCTGCTTCGGCACGTTGGTTGCGTTCCCAGGCCTTCTCCAGAGCGTCCCATTCGACGCCGCTGTGCTCGGTGAAGGCGGCGTCTTCGGAAGCGATGACCGCGCGCTTCAGGTTCACCGAAAGGGCGCCGTAGTGGACCCAGGTTTGTTGCCAGACGAGCGGTCGTGGCGCGACGGCAAGGCGCCATGCTTCCGATCGCTGAAAAGCGGTCGATTGCGGATCGACGACCGTCATCAACGCCACGCGCAGCACGAAATAGACCTGCAGCGAAAGTGCGGCAATGCAGAACAGCACCGCCAGCCGGCCCAATGAGGCGCGCCGCGCTGTGCTCATTCCGCGTCGAGACGTCGGCGCAGCGTTGCCAGCACGCCGTCTGTTCGAGGCCGTACGCCGCGCCAGAAAAAGAAGGCCTCGGCCGCCTGCTCGACCAGCATGCCGAGCCCGTCGCGCGCGGTCGCGCCGTGGCCCTCGGCCCAGGTGACGAAGGCGCGAGCGGGCGGCCCGTACATCATGTCGATGGCCAGCGTGCCGGGCCGCAACACCGCAGCAGAGACTGGAATCGAGGGGCCCGCGACACTGCTCGAGCTGGCATTGATGACGATGTCGAAGCCCTCGCCGCAGGCATCGAGGTTGCATGCATGCAATATGGTCTTCGATCCGTTCGATGGGTCTGTCCTGTGACGGGCCACCAGTGCCTGCGCGCGCGCCACGGTCCGGTTGGCGACGACGATTTCCCGAGCGCCGGCGGCGAGCAGCGGTCCGATGGCGCCGGCCGCGCCCCCACCGGCGCCGATCAGCAGCACCCGTGCTCCGACCAACGCCATGCCGGCGTTTTGCTCGATGTCGCACAACAACCCGATGCCATCGGTGTTGTCGCCGCGCCAGCCACTACCTTGGAACAGAAGTGTGTTGCAGGCGCCCGCCAGCAGAGCGCGTGCCGTCGATGCCGTCGCCAAGTGGAACGCGGCGAACTTGAAAGGCATCGTCACGTTGCAGCCACGGCCACCGCTCTCTGCGAATTCTTTCACCGCGGCGGCGAAACCATCGAGCGGACACAACCGGCGCTCGTAGATGATCGGCTCACCGGTCTGACGCGCGAATTCGCGGTGGATGAAGGGTGATTGGCTGTGCTCGACCGGATGGCCGACGACGGCGTAGCGGTCCGTTCCCGCCCCTGCGTCCGCCGAGGAGGCGTGCGCTGGTTCCGAGGCCTCCCCGTGACTCATGGCGACGCGCTCAAAGTCGTCTCGAGATTCTCGTCGCGAGTGAACTTGAAGCGCGAGGTGATCACGAGCTGATCGGCGTTCTTGCGCATGGCGAGGTTGAAGCGACCATACGGCGCGGCTGCATTGACGATCGCGACGGCACGTCGGTCCAGTACTTTCGAGCCCGAGCCTCGGACCACCTCGGTTTCGACGACCCGACCTTCGGCGTCGACCGTGACATTCATGGTCAGCTCGCCATAGAGCTTTTTGCCCTGGTTCTCCGGAAAATTGCGCGTCCCCCGCTCTTCGATCTTGCGCCGCAACTGATCGTAGTAGAGCGCGTAGACCGCCTCGTGAGTGGCCGGGCTGATGTAGCGCTTTTTCGGCCTCGCGTTTTCCTCGTTGATGCGCTTTTCGATCTCGGCCAGCACCTCGATGAGCTGCCGGCGCCGGTCTTCCTGCGCACGTTCTTCGGGTGTCCCCTGATCGCGCAAGGGCTCGGTGGCCGGCAGCAGGGCAAGCTCGCGGCGTACTTGGGTCAGCAACTGTTGCTGCGTCAACTGCATCTGCTCGATCTGCTTGCGTGTCTCTTCATTGGCATCGCCGAGCTCGGTGAGCGCCGAGGGCGGCAGCGGCGATGTCGCGCGCCCGGCTGCAGCCTCGCCCCCACCGGCGAGGCTCGCCTGGGCGATCGCTTGTGCTTTTTCCGGTGCTTCGCCGGAGCGCGAGTTGACGAGGATGACCTCGAGCGGCGTGTCTTCGAAGATTCGATTGAAGCCGACTGGATCGACGATGCGCACGGCGAGCAGCACGCCGTGCACGCCGATCGATGCGATCAGCGCGAACTGCAGCGTCGAAAGGCGCCCCGCCATCGCTAGGGCCTGTTCACGCGATGGAGGGTTCGGCGAGCGGTGGCGCGTCGCTGCCGGCGTCGCCCTCGGCGACGTCGACGGCGATGGCGAGCGGTCCGGCGGCTTCTTCGTCGTCGCCCAATTCAGTCGACTCCGGCAGCGACGCCGGGCTGGCCTGCGCGTCGAGCCGCGCCAGCACGCTGGCCGACAGGTCCAGCGTCAGCAGGTCGACTGCGCCGACCCGCACCCGCACTCGCGCGCCGCGCGGCAGCGATTCGGCACCAACGGCGCGAAAGACCAGCGGCAGATGCTCGGCCCGAACGAGGCCGTCTTTCATCACCGCTGCGTCGAGCTCCGTAGTGTCGTTCTGGCGCAGGCTCTGCAACGCCCAGTAGCGCTCGATCGCAGATTGAAAGCCGTTGTACTCGCCGTAGGCGTTTTCGAAGTCGCCAATGATGGCCAGCAGGGAGACGTCCTTCGGCTTGAAAGGCGCGGCCAGCGCGGCGGTACGGCCATGCCGGGCGCAAGCGACAAGCTGCCATTGATTTACGAGATCGACGTAGCGGCGCAATGGCGACGTCGACCAGGCGTATTGCGACACGCCCATGCCGGCGTGCGGCCCGGGTCGCGTGCCCATGCGCACCTTGATGCCCGGTGCGAGGCTGGCCTGGCTGCGATAGATCGCTGGCCCGCCGCATTCGGCGCGCCAGCCGCCCCAAGTGCTGTTGGCGAGGATCATCGATTCGGCGACGATGAGATCGAGCGGCGAGCCGCGTTGTCTGGCCTGGATCTCGACCAGCTCGTCGCCGACGATCGCCGCGCCGTCTTCGCTTGCGATGCGAAAAGCGTAGTCCGGCCGATTGAAGGTCTCGGGCTTGCCGCGCACCTTTTCGCGCGCCGCCTTGAGATGGCCGGCGAAGCGGTGCAGGAAGCTCAGCTCGGCGGCGAACGGCACTGTTGGCGGCAGGCCGGCGGCAAGCGTCGCCGCGTTGACGTCGGCGTCGAGCCGGTCGTGGCGAAGGTTGGCGGCGATGGCGATGCGCTCGATCCGCGTCTCGGACGAGATCGTCGCGAGCGTCGTCTCGTCGAGCGTCACGTAGAGCGAAACGACCGGTGATTCGCGGCCCTCCTTCAACGTGAAGGCGTCGACCATCGGGCCGGGCAGCATCGTCAGCTTGTGACCGGGGATGTAGACCGTCGACAGGCGGTCCCGGGCGATCTTGTCGACCGGCGAGCCCACCGCGATCGCCAACGTCGGCGCTGCGATATGGATGCCGACGATCACCTTGCCGCTGCTCAGGCCGCGCACCGAGAGCGCGTCGTCGATCTCGGTGGTCTGCGAGTCGTCGATCGAAAACGCCGCCGCCTCGGCCAGCGGCAGCTCGTCACGGACTGCCGGCACCTCGACGGCGGCGAACCCCGTGCCCTTGGGAAAATGCTCGAACAGGAAGCGGCGCCAGTGAAACTGATACGGCGAGTCGATCGCCCCGGCGGCCTTGAGCAGATCGAGCGGCGCGCGCCCGGTTCGGCGCGTCGCATCGACCACAGCCTTGTATTCCGGCGCGTTCTTGTCGGGCTTGAAGAGGATCTTGTAGAGCTGCTCGCGTACGGCGGCCGGGCAGACGCTGGCGGCCAGCTCGGCGGCCCAGGCGTCCACTTGCGCGGCGACCTGCTTTTTCCGCTCGATGCCGAGCAGTGCGGCTTTCACTGTCTCTTCAGGCGCCTTCTTGAAATTGCCTTTGCCGAGGCGCCGAAAGTAATGCGGCGCGCCGAACAGGCCGAGCAACGCCGCGGCTTGCTCTGCGGTATCGGTCGACTCGCCGAAGTAGTCGCGGGCCAGGGCCGCGAACCCGAACTCGCCCTCCGGCGCGAATTCCCACGCCAGGTCGAGGTCGAGCTCGGCCGCGATCACGCCAGCGGCGGCGAGCAGCGCGTCGGGCTCGGGCTGGGCGAAGCGCAGGAGCACATTGACCGCCTTGACCTTGACGCGCTTGCCCGACGCGAGCTCGATCTGCAGCGAGCTCTCGGTCTCGCTCATGATTCGGCCGGCGTGGAATTTGCCGCCGTCTTCGAAGAGGGCATTCATGGGGCGCCGATTGTCGCCGAGGTGCCCCAGCGCAATGCGTCGTCAGTAGCTTCGTCCCTGCCGGTAGCGCGCCGAACTTCGCGGTGCGCGTTCACTGCTGCGCTCGATCGCCGCGAAGGTAGTGGCGGCGTGGGCGTGGCAGATCGCCAGGCCGAGGGCGTCGGCGGCATCCTTGCCGGGGACGCCGGGCAGCGAAAGGAGCCGCATCACCATCTGTTGCACCTGCTCCTTTTTCGCCATGCCGTGGCCGACGATGGCGCGCTTCATCTGCAGCGCCGTGTATTCGGCGACCGTGAGCTCGTCGGCCACCAGAGCTGACAGCGCGGCGCCGCGGGCTTGTCCGAGCAACAGCGTCGACTGCGGGTTGACGTTGACGAAGACGATCTCGACCGAGGCGCAAGTCGGCGCATAGCGCGCCGCCACTTCGCGCACGCCTTCGAAGATGATCTTCAATCGGCCCGGCAGGTCGCGCAGCGCGGCCGCATCGGTGCGGATGGTGCCGCTCGCGACGTAGCGCAGCGTCGCGCCGTTCTTCTCGACGACGCCGAATCCGGTCGTGCGAAGGCCGGGGTCGATGCCAAGGATGCGCATGGCCGATTGGAACTCAACTCGCACCCGTTCAGTTCACTCCGGTTCGCCGCGAGCGGCGAACGAAGGGAGAGGCGCCCTCAAATGCCGAAATACCAGCGCACCGAGTGAAAGAAAACCGGCGCCGCGAAGCAGAGTGGCGCCACCCGGTCGAGCAAGCCCACGGCGCCGGTCACCGAGGCGCTGCCGCGCCAATTGCGCACGCCGGCGTCGCGTTTCAGTGCTTTCATCACGAATTCCCCGAGCGTACCGGTCGCTCCGGCAATCGCACCCATCGCCAGTGCGGGCAAGGGTTTGAATGGGGTGGTCCAGTACAGCAGGGCACCGACGACGGCTGCGGCGGCAACGCCGATCCCCCAGGCGCGCCATGAGAACGAACGACTGATGGCCCTGGCCACCGGGCGGCGCCGCAGCCGCCGCGTCGCCAGCTCCTGGGCAAGTTGCGCGACCGCGACGACGGCGACGAGATAGAACACCAGAAAGGCGCCGCGCTCGTGCCAGTGCGGCAGATCGAGCAGCAGCAGCGCCGGCGTATGGCTCATGCCGTAGACGCAGACGGTGATACCCCACTGGATCTTCGCGGTGCGCTCGAGAAAACGGAATGGGTCGTTGGCCAGGGCGCTGACGACCGGGATGGCGAAGAAGACGTAGACAGGAATGAAGACCGTGAAGGCGTTGAAAAGGCGGGTGCCGACGAGCACGTACTGGACCGGGAGGACGACGAAAAAGGCAAGCAGCAGGCTGCGGTGATCGCCGCGCCGAGTGCGCGTCAGCGTGACGAACTCGCGCAGTGCAAGGAAGGAGACGAAGCCGAACAGCAGCGTCGAGACGAATGGCCCGGCCGCCCAGGAGATCCAGAACAGCACCGCCCCGAACCAGACTGCGCGCAGGTCACGCGTGAAGCGGTCGCGCAGCAACTGCTGCGCCGGTGTGATGTCGCGAAACGACGTGGCAAAGGCTGCCAGCGTCGCCAATGCCAGGATGCCGAACAGGGTGACGAACAGCAGCCCGACCTGCTGCGAGACCGAGAGGTCGCGCAGGCTCATCGGGCGACCTTGCGCAGTTCCATCAGGGCCATGCGGGCGCGATCGAGAAAGGCGCGCCGCTCTTCACCGGGCCTGAGCAGGATTGGTGCGCCGAACGTCACCGTGCAAAGAATCGGCACCGGCACGACTTCGCCCTTGGGCATCACACGCTGGACGTTGTCGATCCAGGCCGGAATCAGCTGCACTTCGGCAAAGGCCTCGGCCAGCGCGAACAGCCCCGACTTGAACGGCGCCGGATCGGCGGCATGGCCGCGCGTGCCTTCGGGGAAGATGACCAGCGAATCGCCGTGGCGCAGGGCTTCCATGAGCGGCTCCAACGGGTCCTCGTCATCCTTGCGTTCCCGGCTGACGTAGACGGCGTTGAAGATCTCGCGCGTGATCCAGTGCTTGAGCGGCGTCGAGGTCCAGTAGTCGCGCGCGGCGATCGGCCGCGTGACGGCGCGCAGGTCGCGCGGCAGCGAGGCCCAGATCAGCACCCAGTCGAAGTGGCTCTGGTGGTTGGCGAAATAGATCCGTTGCTCGGCCTTCGGCGGCGCGCCGTACCAGTGGCCTTGCGCCCCGGTGATGAGCCGCGCGACGAAGGCGAGGGCGAGACCGGCGACTTCAGGGAGCTTCAACTCCGTTCAATGCCGGAAATGGCGCACGCCGGTCAGCAC
>JALYSL010000394.1 GCA_030854825.1 Pseudomonadota bacterium | reverse complement strand
CGGCTGGATCGAGCGCGTGCGCAGCACGCGCGACCGGCGCGCCCAGCAGATTCATCTGACGCGCGCCGGCCGGGCACTGGTCGAGCGCGCAAAGAAGATCGCCGCGACGATGGAAGAGCCCGCTCTTGCCGCGTTGTCGCGGGCCGAGCGCGCGCTGTTGATCGAGATGCTGAGAAAGCTGGCGCCGGTGGCTGGCCTCCGTGACGGCGCGGCGTAGGCGCAGCCCGCCGCCGGGCATGTAACTTGCCGCGAAAAGCACTCACCACGGAATGAGGAGATTTGCCATGAGCTCGATCGTTCGGCCTGTTTCATGCCTCGTCGTCGCGGCGCTGGCGGCCACGGCGCTGCTGGCTGCCTGCGACAAGACGACCACGGTCACGCAGACTCCCGGCGGCACCATCACGACGACGACGATCTCGCCGAGCCTGCAGGCCAGCCAGGCGATCGGCGAGATCAACGCGTCGGTCGCGCACGCAGCCTCGGCGATCGAGTCGAGCGAAGCCGCGAGCCAGGCGCTCACGAAGGCCGGCACCGTCATCGAAGACGGCGTCATCACGACCAAGGTGAAGACGGCGCTGCTCACCGATCCCGACGTGAAAGGTCTGCACATCGAGGTCGACACGCGCGATGGCGTGGTCACGCTCACCGGTTCGGTCGACAAGGCCGCCAGCCGCGATCTCGCCGCGCACATCGCCAGCGATACGGGTGGCGTGAAGTCGGTCGTCAACCAACTCGTCGTCAAGACCTCGGCCTGAGTACGCAGGCCGCGCGGCGCGCGCTTGCGTGCGCCGGGCGTTGCGCCTGGGCTTTCGGTCGCGCCGCAAAGAGCGTGCTCGGCGGAGACGAGATGCCGTTGTCGAATCGTGCCGCGGCCGAGTTCATCGGCACTTTCTGGCTCGTCTCGGAGGCTGCGGCAGTACCGTGCTCGCCGCCGCGTTTCCGCAGTTGGGCATCGGCTTCGTCGGCGTCGCGTTCGCGTTCGGCCTGACGGTGCTGACGATGGCCTACGCCTTCGGTCACGTCTCGGGCTGCCACCTGAACCCGGCGCGCAGCACCTGACCGGCTCTCTTCGTCGGCGGCTGGGCGCTCGAGCAGCTGTGGGCGTTCTGGGCGGCGCCGCTGGCCGGTGCGGCCTGCGCCGGCGTCGCCTATCGGCTCGTCAGCGGCGAGCGCAGCAAGGCGGCAGGCATCGAAGGGCCGGCCTCGGCGAGCACGATTCCGAAGTCGAAGCGCTGAGCCTCGCGCGGGGCGACCGGGCCCGGCGCTTCAGTGGCCGCCCCAGACCTCGTCGGCCACCTCGACGATCAAACGCAGCTTGGCGCGCTGCGCTTCGACGGCGATGTCGTTGCCGTGCACGGTGCTCGAGAAGCCGCACTGCGGCGACAGGCACAGCTGCTCGAGCGGCACGTACTTCGCGGCCTCGTCGATGCGCCGCTTGAGGTCGTCTTTCGATTCGAGCTGGCCGAGCTTGGTGGTGACCAACCCGAGCACCACGGTCTTGCCCTTGGGCAGGAAGCGCAACGGCTTGAAGTCTCCCGAGCGCGCGTCGTCGTACTCGAGGAAGTAGCCGTCGACGTTCATCTCCGAGAGCAGCGCCTCGGCCACCGGCTCGTAGCCCCCCTGCGCCGCCCAGGTGCTCTTGAAGTTGCCGCGGCACAGGTGCACGGCGAGCGTCATCCCTTCGGGCTTTTGCGCGACGACGCGGTTGATGAAGCTGGCGTAGCGATGCGGCAATTCGTCGGGGTCGTCGCCGCGCGAGCGCGCCGCTTCGCGCATCTTGTCGTCGCAGAGATAGGCGAGGTTGGTGTCGTCCATCTGCACGTAGCGGCAGCCGGCGGCGTGCAGCGAGCGCAGCTCGTCGCCGTAGGCGTTGGCGACGTCCCGGTAGAAGGGCTCGAGATCGGGATAGTGCTCGCGGCTGATGCCGGCGCGGCCGCCGCGAAAGTGCAACATCGTCGGCGACGGGATCGTCACCTTCGGCATGTGGCCCGGCGTGACCTTCGACCTCAGGTACTCGAAGTCGGCCTTCTGGATGTCCGTGACGTGGCGCACCTTGTCGATCACGCGCATCACGGGCGGCGCCAGCTCCTCGGTGCCGTCGGGCTTCCTGATCGTCACAGGGATATCGGTCTTGACGCCGCCGAGCCGGGCGAGGAAATCGATGTGGAAATAGGTGCGCCGGAACTCGCCGTCGGTGACGCTTCTGAGGCCGACGTCTTCCTGGAACTCGACGATCTGGGCGATGGCGTCGTCTTCCACGTCGCGCAGCTGCTCGTCCGAGATCTCGCCGCGGGCGCGGTGTTCGCGGGCGTCGAGCAGGCGCTTCGGGCGAAGAAAGCTGCCGACGTGGTCGGCGCGAAAGGGCGGCTGGGTGCGGGTCGTCATGGAACGATCATAGGACGCAGCGCTCTGCGCGAATGTCCTGATGCGGCGAGCTTGCGTCGGCACGGAGAATCGTTCCTTTCGCGGCTGTATCGCAGGAGACTCGAATGCAAAGACGCCAGGCCCTCCACGCCCTGTTCGGTTCGGCCGTCATCTCGGTCGCGTCCATCGGCCACGTGCACGCGGCCGATGCCGCGCCGTTCAAGATCGGCTTCATCCTGCCCATGACCGGGCAGTCGGCCTCCACCGGCAAGCAGATCGAAGCGGCGATCAAGCTCTACACCGCGCAAAACGGCTCGACCGTGGCCGGCCGCAAGATCGAGGTGATCTTGAAGGACGACGCCGGCGCACCCGACATGACCAAGCGCATCGCCCAGGAGATGGTCGTCAACGACAAAGTCGACGTGCTTGCGGGCTTCGGCATCACGCCTGCGGCCTTCGCCGCCGCGCCGATCGCGACGCAGAGCAAGACGCCCATGGTGGTGACGGCGGCGGCCACCTCCGCCATCACCGCGCAGTCGCCCTACATCGTGCGCACCAGCTTCACGCTGCCGCAGGCGACCGTGCCGATCGCCGACTGGGCGGCCAAGAACGGCATCAAGAAGGTCGTCACGTTCGTGGCCGACTACGGGCCCGGCATCGACGCCGAGAAGTTCTTCAAGAGCCAGTTCACGCTCGACGGTGGGCAGGTCATCGGCGAGATCCGCACGCCGCTGAAGAGCCCCGACTTCGCGCCGTTCCTGCAGAAGGTGGCGGATCTGAAGCCCGACGCGGTGTTCGTGTTCCTGCCGTCGGGCCAGGGCGCCGCGTTCATGAAGCAGTTCGGCGAGCGTGGCCTCGACAAGTCAGGCATCCGGCTGATCGGCACCGGCGATGTGACCGACGATGACCAGCTCGACGGCATGGGCGACGTGGCGCTCGGTGTCGTCACCTCGCACCACTACTCGGCGGCGCACCCGTCGGCGATGAACAAGAAGTTCGTCGCCGCCTTCGAAGCGGCCAACAAGTTTCGCCCCAACTTCATGGCCGTGGCCGGCTACGACGGCATGCACCTGATCTACAACGCGCTCGCCGCGACCAAGGGCAAGGGCGGCGGCGACGCCCTGCTGGCGGCGATGAAGGGCCAGCTGTTCGAGAGCCCGCGCGGCCAGATCCTGATCGATGCGCAAACGCGAGACATCGTGCAAGACATCTACATCCGCAAGGTCGAGCGCGTGCCCGCCCTGGGCAACCAGCTCTACAACGTCGAGTTCGACGTGCAGAAGGCTGTCAAGGATCCGGCCAAGGTGAAGTAGGGCGCGAATCGCCCGCGAAGGCTAGCCGCGCCGCGCACGCAGCGGCCAGAAAGTGCACCACGCGATCAGCGCCAGCAACGCCACCTGCAGCGGCAAGCGGAGCACGAGCGCCCACACCGGCACGTTGAACAGGTCGGGCCGTTGCAGCATGTAGACGTTTGCCGGCGTCACCGCGATCGTCAGCAGGAAGAGGCCGATGCCGGCGCTGCGGCGCGTCGGCCGCCAGAGGAGGCCGAAGGCGCCGAGCAGCTCGAACACGCCGCTCGCCAGCACCGTCATGTGCGGCCACGGAACGTAGGGCGGGATGATGCGTACCTCGGTGTCGGTGGCCGCGAAATGGGCGATGCCGCCAACGAAGAACCAGAGAAAGACGAAGGCGAGCGCGAACCATCGTCCTCGTGTCAGTGGCAACACGGCGTCGGTCATTTCGAGGCCGGGGCCGAGGCCCGCACCTCGATTTCGATCCGCTCGATCTTGGTCGTCGTGCCCATGATCACAATGCTTTTGCGAGGGCGGATGCGGGCGTCTCGGCGCGCGGCGTCGAGCGGCGCGGCGCGTTCGCGTCGCGGCGCAGCACCTGGCCGTTGCGTGCACCGCTGTGCCGGCCATCGCGCCAGGTGAGCTTGCCATTGACGATGACGGCGGCGATGCCTTCGGCCGGCTGCATCGGCTCTTCGTAGGTGGCCGCGTCGCGGATCGTCGCCGCGTCGAAGACGACGACGTCGGCGGCGTGGCCGACGGCCAGCGTGCCGCGGCCAGCGAGGCCGAAGTTACGGGCGGTGAGGCCGGTCATCTTCCAGACTGCGGTCTCGAGCGGGAAGAGACCGACCTTGCGGCTGTAGTGACCGAGCACGCGCGGGAACGTGCCCCACAAGCGCGGGTGGGGTTTTTCGCCGAGAGGGATGCCGTCGGAGCCGATCATGGTCTCGTCGAAAGCGAGGATGCGCTGCACGTCGTTCTCGTCCATCAGGAAATAGATCGCGCTGCCCGGCTGCATGCGCCGCGCCGCTTCGCTTTCGGCGACACGCCATTCCTTGGCGATGGCGCCGAGCTCGCGGCCGGTGCACTCGGGGTGCGGCTGGCTCGAGGCGATGAGCACGCGACCCTCGAGCTTGCGAGGGTCCGTGTGGATCATGGTCGAGCTGGCGTTGTACGGGTAGCAGTCGAGCGACACGCACTGGCATCGCATGGCGGCCCGGATGTGCGGTAGCGTCACCGTCGAGCGGCCGAAGTTGGCCTGGTTCTGCACCTTGTGGTGCGAGACGACGACCGGGATGTCGAGCTCGCGGCCGATCCGGAAGGTCTCGTCGAGCGCTTCCATGACGCGATCTGACTCGTCGCGCATGTGCGTCACGTAGAGGCCGCCCCGCTCGCCGACCGGCCGGCCGACGGCAATGATCTCCTCGGTGGTGGCGTGAAAGGCCGGCGGATAGAAGGTGCCGGTCGACAGGCCGATGGCGCCGGCGTCGAGCGCTTCGGCGAGCAGTTGCTGCATCGCCGCGATCTCGTCGGGCTCGGCGGGGCGATCGAGCGCGCGCATGGTGCGCACACGCAGCGTCGAGTGGCCGACCAGCGCGGCGACGTTCAGTGCGGCCGGCGTGCGCTCGAGCTCGGCGAAGTAGTCGGCAAAGCTCGCGAAGCGCGACCGCGCCGCGGCATCGATCAGGTCGAGCGGCGACGGCAAAGGCGTGTCGGGCGCGAGCGGTGCGATGCTGATGCCGCAGTTGCCGGCGACGACCGTCGTCACGCCTTGCGACACCTTGAAGCTCATGTCGGGTTGCGACAGCAGCGCCTGGTCGTCGTGCGTGTGCGAGTCGATGAAGCCAGGCGCGACGATGCGGCCGGTGGCATCGATCGTCTCCCGTGCGCTGCGGCCCGCCAGGTGGCCGATCGCGACGATGCGGCCGCCGATGATGCCGATGTCGGCGTCGAAGCGCGGTGCTCGCGTGCCGTCGATGACGGTGCCGCCGCGGATGAGCAGGTCGAGAGGTTCGGCGATGACCATGAAAGCTCCGTTCGAGAAAGCGGCAGGCGACGAGATCAGATCTGGCGTGCCAGCGAAGTGTCGTGAGATCAGCTCGTGACGTGCGTGCGCAATCGCGTCGGCGAGAGCATCTCGGGGGTGAGGCCGAAGCGCGCGATCGATGCCGGCAACGCTTCGTCGCAGGCGAGCGCGGCGCAGGCTTCGCCCATCGCCGCCGAAGTCTGGATGCCGTAGCCGCCTTGCGCTGCGACCCAGAAGAAGCCCGTCACCTCGGGGTCGAAGCCGCCGACAAGGCCGCCGTCGGCGACGAAGGAGCGCAGGCCGGCCCAGGTGCGCACCGGGCGCACGATCTTCAGCGTCGTCATCGCCTCGATGCGCTCGATGCCGAGGGCGATGTCGAGCTCTTCGGGCTGCACGTCCTGCGGCGCCACCGGGTCGGCATTGGCCGGCGAGCCGAGCAGGAGTCCGGCGTCCGGCTTCACATACCAGCTCTCGTCGACGCCGACGAAGGCCGGCCAGCGGCCGATCGCCGCGCCGAGCGGCGGCGTGAAGACGAAGGCCGAGCGCCGCTTCG
>JALYSL010000389.1 GCA_030854825.1 Pseudomonadota bacterium | reverse complement strand
GCCCGGGACCTTCGTCTCGATCGTCATGCGGCCCCCTTGGCTCTCAACATTTCCACCACCTGCGCCGGCACGTTGCCGATCGAGCCGGCACCCATCGAGATCACCACGTCGCCATCGCGCACCTGATCGACGATGGCCTGCGGCATGTCGGCGATCTCGTCGACGAACACCGGGTCGACCTTGCCGGCGATGCGCAGTGCACGCACCAGGGCGCGGCCGTCGGCGGCGACGATCGGTGATTCGCCGGCGGCATAGACGTCGGCGAGCAGCACCGTGTCGGCCGTGCCGATCACCTTGACGAAATCCTCGAAGCAGTCGCGCGTGCGCGTGAAGCGGTGCGGCTGGAACGCGAGCACGATGCGGCGCCCCGGAAACGCGCCGCGCGCGGCGGCGAGCGTGGCCGCCATCTCGACCGGGTGGTGGCCGTAGTCGTCGATCAGGTCGAAGCTGCCTTGGCCGTCTCGCGTCGCGTGCGCGCCGTAGCTCTGGAAGCGCCGGTCGACGCCGTCGAACTCGGCCAGGCCCTTGACCACCGGCGCGTCGGCAAGCTCGAGCTCGGCGGCGACGGCGATCGCGGCCAGCGCGTTGAGCACGTTGTGGTCGCCCGGAAGATTGAGCGTCACCGCCAGGTCGGGCATGCGGATGCCGTTCCTGCGCTGCACGGTGAAGCGCATCGTGCCGGCATCGGCGACGACGTCGACGGCGCGGATCATCGCCTCGGCGCCGAAGCCGTAGCTGACGATCGGCCGCGACACCATCGGCATGATCGAGCGCACGCCGGGGTCGTCGGCGCAGAGGATGGCCGCGCCGTAGAACGGCATCTTGTGGATGAACTCGACGAAGGCCTGCTTCAGCTTGGCAAAGTCGTGGCCATAGGTTTCCATGTGGTCGGCGTCGATGTTCGTGACCACCGCCATCACCGGCAGCAGGTTGAGGAACGACGCGTCCGATTCGTCGGCCTCGACGACGATGTAGTCGCCGGCGCCGAGCCGCGAGTTCGTGCCGGCCGCGTTCAGGCGACCACCGATCACGAACGTGGGATCGAGGCCAGCCTCGGCGAGCACGCTGGTCACGAGCGAGGTCGTCGTCGTCTTGCCGTGCGTGCCGGCGATGGCGATGCCCTGCTTCAGGCGCATCAGCTCGGCGAGCATCACGGCGCGCGGCACGACCGGAATGCGCTTCGTGCGGGCCGCCATGACCTCGGGGTTGTCGCCCTTTACCGCGCTCGACGTCACGACCGCCTCGGCGCCGACGATGTGCGCCGCGTCGTGGCCGATCGCCACCCGGATGCCGCGCTTGACGAGGGCGCGCGTCGTCACGCTCTGCGTCTGGTCGGAGCCGGTGATCTTGTAGCCGAGGTTGTGCAGCACCTCGGCGATACCGCTCATGCCGGAACCACCGATGCCGACGAAGTGGATGTGCTTGACGGCGTGCTTCATAGAGCTCCCAAGGCGCTGCGCGCCGGCCCCGCGAAGGGGCGCGAGCGGCTGGGAAACAGCCCGTCGCCGCTCATGCCATCACCATCCGTTCGATCTCGTCGGCGACGCGCGACGCCGCATGCGGCCGCGCCAGCCCTCGCGCTTTCGTGGCCATCGCCAGCAACGTCTCACGCGTCAGGCCGGCGATCAGGTCGGCCAGTCGGCGCGGCGACAACTCGGCTTGCGGCAGATGGATCGCCGCGCCGTGGCCGGCCAGCCAGGCGGCGTTGTCGCGCTGATGTGCCGTCGTGCTGACGACAAGCGGCACCAGCACGGCCGGCACGCCAGCAGCGCAGAGCTCGCTCACGGTGATCGCGCCGGCGCGGCAGACGATCAGGTCGCAAACGGCGAGGCGCTCGGCCATGTCGTCGATGAAAGGCAGCACCTCGGCCTGGACGCCGGCCTTCGCGTAGGCATCGGCCACCGCCGCGCGACTGGCGTTGCCGGTCTGGTGCGTCACCTTCGGCCGTTCCACGCTGGAGAGAAGCGCGATCGCCTGCGGCACGCAGTCGTTGAGCACGCGCGCGCCGAGGCTGCCGCCGACGACCAGCAAGCGCAAGGCGCCCGAGCGCCCGGCGAATCGCTGGCCAGGCGCGGCGATGGCTTCGATCTCGGCGCGCACCGGATTGCCAGTGACGACTGCCTTCTTGCCGAGTGCCTCGGCCGAAGCGCCAGCGAAGCCGAACGCAATCGTTCGTGCCGCCAGGCGCAGCGCCTTGTTGCTGAGCAGAAGTGTCGAGTCGGCATTCACGAGCAGGAGCGGCCGGCCGAGCAGCCACGCCATCCAGCCGCCGGGAAAACACACGTAGCCGCCCATGCCGAGCACGGCGTCGGTGCGACGGCGCACGAGGATGCGCGTGCAGGTGCCAAAGGCGACGAGGAGTCGCAACGCACCGAGCACGTTGCCGAGCGGCCCCTTGCCGCGCAGGCCGGCGAACGAGATCCGATCGAGCACGATGCCGCGCGGCGGCACGAGCTTGTTCTCGAGGCCGGCCGGCGTGCCGAGCCAGCTGACGCTCCAGCCGCGACGCTGCATCTCGCCGGCAACAGCGAGGCCGGGCATGACGTGGCCGCCGGTGCCGGCAGCCATGATCACGAGGTGGCGCAGCTTCATGTGCGGCCTCCGGGCATGAGCTGGCTGTTTTGACACCGGCCCGCGCACTGCGTGCGCTTCACATCGCTCTGCGATGTGAGCCTCGCCGAAACAGGCCGCGCGAGCGCGGTCGCGCTCGCGACGCGCGATGGCGATGCC
>JALYSL010000388.1 GCA_030854825.1 Pseudomonadota bacterium | reverse complement strand
GAAGGCTTCTTGGCGATCTCGCTTTGCACTTCTTTGCCAATCGCGAAGTCACTCAGGGATTGGCCGCCGGCAATGGCCTTGCGCAGCCAGATCGGGCGCGGCCCGCGGCCGACCCATTCGTTGCCCGAAGCGTCGCGATACTTGGCGGCATCACCGAACTTGCTCTTCGATTTAGGCGCGCCCTTTCTTCTCTTCGGCGCTGCCGTGTGGGGCGTCGAAGACGACGCTGCCGCGGCCTTTGCGGGTGACGTTGCCGACCTGGCCAGCGAAAGGCCGAGCTCGTCGGCGGTCAGGTGGTAGAACGAGATCGCCTCCTTGATTCGGCCGACCACCCCGGCGACTTCCTTCTTTCTCGCCGCGTTCGCCTTGCGTTGCAGGGTTTCGATTTGTCTGACGATTTGTGAATAGGATTGAGTCATGGATTTACG
Organism: Pseudomonadota bacterium; assembly: GCA_030854825.1. The sequence continues at coordinate 10,725 of JALYSL010000388.1, read as the reverse complement.
GATGATGAGAAGTGAATTGGATTTGACAATGCCGGGCGATTCTAGAGGCTTATGGAATTGTCAAGCGGAGCGTCCATCGTGACCCAAGTCGCCGATCGTCCATGCTGACCCTGAAGCAGCTCGAAGCGCTCTATTGGTGCGCCAAGCTGCAATCGTTCGCGAGCGCCGCCCATCGGCTGCACACCAGCCAATCGACGATCTCCAAGCGAGTCAGCGAGCTCGAGCGCGTGGTCGGCCAGCCGCTGTTCGAGCACGGCCGGCGCCGGCCTCGCCTGACGGCGCGTGGCGAGCATCTGATGGCAGGCGCCGAACAGATGCTCGGCCTGCGCGATGCTCTGCTTGCCGCGGCCGGCCATGCGCCGGTGCCGATGCGCCGCTTTCGGCTCGGCGTGACCGAGCTGACGGCGCTGACCTGGCTGCCGCGGCTGGTCGAAGCGGTTCGCGCTGCCTATCCATCGCTGTCGCTCGAGCCGGAGATCGATCTCAGTCCGAACCTCTGCGACAAGCTCGGCCGCGTCGAGCTCGATCTGGTCGTCGTGCCGCCGGTCTTTGCGCGCAGCGACTGGGTGGCGCGGCCGTTGCGCGAGCTGAAGCTGGCCTGGATGTGCGCGCCGGGTCTGCTGGCGCCCCGGCGCACGTGGTCGTTGGCCGACATCGCCACCCAGCCGATATTGATGCAGGCCGGCCGTTCCGGCGTCGACGTCGCCTATGACCAATGGTTTCGCGAGCAGGGGATGGCGATTCGGCGTGTCTACGCCGGCAACAGCCTGGTGGCGCTCTCGGCATTGACGATGGCCGGATTCGGCGTCAGCTATTTGCCGACCGACTATTTCGCCGACCTCGTCGAAAGCGGCCTGCTCCAGGTGCTGAAGGTGCGCGGCCCGCGACCGCCGCCCACCCGCTATCACGCCGTCTGCCGCGAAGACGCGCCGCCGATGGTGAACGCGGTGGCGGCGATGGCGAGCAAGCTGTGCAACTTCGAGAAGCCCGGAATGCCGCGACGGCCACGATGAATTGAATTCATCGGCCATGCAGAAATTAAATCGCTTTTCGTAACGACAACCGTCCCGGATACTGCGCCGTGTGAGCCCGCAAACCCTCGCCGAGAAGCTCCTGTCGCGTGCCGCAGGGTGTCCGGTGCGCGCCGGCGAGCTGATCGTCTGCCGGCCGGACCTGTCCCTCGGCACCGACGGCTCCATTCCGATGGCACTCGACTATCTGGCGCAGCTCCACGCCGGCGAAGCCGGCGCGCCGCACGACGCCAGTCGCCTGGTCTTCGCCTTCGATCACTACAACCAGAGCTCCGGGCTGCAGGCGCTTGCCCTGCAGGAGCGGGCGCGCCGCTATGCGCTCAGGCACGGCATCGCGATCTTCGAGATGAACGAAGGGATCGGCCACCAGCGCGTCCTGGAGACCGGCCGGGCCTTGCCGGGGCAGCTCGTCGTCGGCGCCGATTCGCACACCGTCACGTCTGGCGCGATGAACACCTTCGCCACCGGCATCGGCTCGTCCGATCTGGCGGGAATCATGTATTGCGACGAGCTCTGGCTGAAGGTGCCCGGCTCGATCGAGGTTCGCCTGACCGGCCGGCTGCGGCCGGGCGTCGCCGCGAAAGACGTGGCGCTGAAGCTGATCGGCATGCTGCGCGCCGATGGCGCGAACTATTCGGCGCTCGAATTCGGCGGCCCGGGCCTTGCCGCGCTCGACATGGACGACCGCATCGTGCTGGCGAACATGTCGGTCGAGGCCGGCGCCAAGGCGGGGCTTTTCCCGTGCGACGCGCAAACCGTGGACTATCTGCGAGCCCGCATCGGCGCCGAGCGCGCCGGCCGGCTCGTCGGCGAATCAGCCGATGCCGGAGCCAGGTACGTCGAACGCATCACCATCGATCTCGACGAGGTCGAGCCGATGGTTGCCTTGCCGCATCGTGTCGATCGGGTGATGACGCTCGCCGCGGCGCCGGCCACGCCGATCGGCATGGTCTATCTCGGCACCTGCACCGGCGGTCGCGTCAAGGACTATCGCGAGGCGCTCGCGGTGCTGCGCAGCGGCGGCGGTGTTGCGGCCGGCGTTCGTCTCGTCGTCACACCGGCGTCGGAGGCCGTGCGCGCGGAGCTCGAAGCGGCCGGCATGCTGCGCGAATTCGTGGCGCTCGGCGCCGAGATCCTCCCGCCCGGCTGCGGCGCCTGCTGCGGCACCTGCACCGGCACGCCGATCGGCGATGTCCGCGTCGTCTCGACGGCGAACCGGAACTTCAAGGGCCGCATGGGCAATGCCGAGGCGCAGATCTATCTCGCCTCGCCGGCCGAATGCGCGCGCGCCGCGGTGACGGGCACGCTCGGCGGCTCGCCGAAGGCGGCGGCGTGAGCCGCCTGTTGCCGCTTGCCGGCCGGGCTCGCCGTTTCGGCGACGACGTCAATACCGACAACATCATTTCCTCGCGACGCAAGCGCGAGACCATCGATCCGGCGAAGCTTTGCGCCTATCTGTTCGAAGACGTCGAGCCTGGCTTCGCATCGAGCCTCCAGTCCGGCGACATGCTGGTGGCCGGTCGTAATTTCGGCTGCGGCTCGGCGATGGAGGTCGCAGTGAGCGCCGTTCTCGGCGCCGGCATCCGTGCCGTCGTCGCGAAAAGCTTTTCGCGCACCTATCTTCGCAACGCGCTCAACAACGGCTTGCTGGCGATCTGCGCCGATACCGAAGGCATCGAAGAAGGCGAGACGATCGAGCTGAGCGAAGCCGGCGACGGCGAAGCGGGCGCCGTGCAGCTGCGTACGAGCTCCGGGCGTCTGCTGAGTTGCGATCCGCTGCCGCCATTCATGCAGGCGATGCTGGAAGCCGGCGGTCTCGTTGCCTACCTGCAGAGGCGCGGCGGCTTTGCCGAGCCGGGCCAGCGGGCCATTCCCCTGTCGAAGGAGTCATCGTGAATCACATGCCGCCGCCCGGCTTTCGCATCCTCGCCATGCCGGCGCCCTTGCCGCCGGCCATGCTCGCGGCCTACGCCGAGCTGGTCACGCCGCACATCGGCGACGCCATGAATCGCCTGACCGGCACGGTCGGCCTGACCCGCTATCACCGGGAGAAAAAGCTGGTCGGCCGGGCCCTCACCGTGAAGACGCGCGCCGGCGACAACCTGATGATCCACAAGGCGCTCGACATGGCCGAGCCCGGCGACGTGATCGTCGTCGAGGGCAGCGGCGACGTGACGCAGGCGGTGGCGGGCGAGCTGATGCTGCTGCACGCCAAGGCGCGCGGCGTTGCCGGATTCGTCATCGATGGCGCCATTCGCGACGTTGCCGCGTTTCGCGATCAAGACTTTCCCTGCTATGCGCGCGGCGCCACTTTGCGCGGTCCGTCGAAGGTCGGGCCGGGCGAGATCAACGTCGCCGTCACGGTCGGCAGCATGGCGGTGCGCACCGGCGACCTGATCGTCGGCGACGAAGACGGCGTCATCGCCATCCCCGTCGATCAGCTCGAGCTCGTGCTGCAAGGCGCGCGCAAGCAGGCGGAGCGAGAAGGCCAGCGCAAGGAGGCGATCGCGGCCGGGCGGGACGCGCGCGGCTGGATCGACGCTTATCTCAAGGCGCAGGGCGTGATCGCCTGACAACGCTTCCCCCACAACGCTTTCCTCAAGACGACAACCTCACACAGACCCGAAGCCATGGACTTCATCGCCTCGCGCATGCAGCGCATCAAGCCGTCGCCGAGCTCGATGGCGACGGCCCGGGTCAAGACCCTGCGTGCCGAGGGCCGCAACATCATCGGCCTGACGGCGGGCGAGCCCGACTTCGACACGCCACCGCACATCGTCGAGGCCGCCTACCAGGCGATGAAGGCCGGGCAGACGCGCTACACCGTCGTCGACGGCACGCCCGAGCTGAAGCGCGCCGTGGTCGACAAGTTCAGGCGCGAGAACGGTCTGACATACACGCCCGACCAGGTGAGCGTCGGCAACGGCGGCAAGCAGGTGATCTACAACGCCTTCACCGCCACCGTGCAGCGCGGCGACGAGGTCTTGATTCCGTCGCCGTACTGGGTCTCTTATCCCGACATGGTGCTTCTCAATGGCGGCACGCCGGTCGCGGTGGCCTGCCTTCCGGAGCACGGCTACAAGCTGCAGCCGGCCGACCTCGAGGCAGCGATCACGCCGCGCACCAAATGGCTGGTCATCAACTCGCCGTGCAACCCGAGCGGCGCCGCCTACACGCGGGCCGAGTTGCAGGCGCTCGGCGAGGTGCTGCTGCGCCACCCCGACGTTCACGTGCTGACCGACGACGTCTACGAGCATCTCTACTACGACGGCTTTCGCTTCGCGACGATGGCCGAAGCCGTGCCCGAGCTGGCGCCACGCACGCTCACCGTCAACGGCGTCTCGAAGGCGTTCGCGATGACCGGCTGGCGCATCGGCTACGCAGCCGGACCGAAGCCGCTGATTCAGGCGATGGCCAAGCTGCAGTCGCAGAGCACGAGCAATCCTTCGGCGGTGAGCCAGGCCGCGGCGCTCGCGGCGCTCAACGGGCCGATGGACTTCCTGAATGGCTGGCGCAGTGCGTATACAGAGCGACGCGATCTCGTCGTGAAGCGGCTGAATGCGATAGACGGTCTGCAATGCCCGACGCCGCAAGGCGCCTTTTACGTCTACCCGAGCTGCGTCGGCCTGATCGGCAAGCGCACGCCGAGGGGCGCCACCATCGACGACGACAGCGCGCTGGTCATGTACCTGCTCGATGCGCAGAATGTCGGCACCGTGCAGGGCGCGGCGTTCGGCCTGTCGCCGGCCTTTCGCATCTCGTTCGCAACCTCGATGGCCGAGCTGAGCGAAGGCTGCGACCGCATCGCCCGCGCTTGCGCCGAGTTGACATGACCCCGGTTTTCCATTTTTCGTAGAGGAGTTTTCCGATGAAGCAACCCATCCGGCTCGCAGCCGCCACTCTCGCCGTCCTGTTCGCCGCGGGCGCGGGCGCCCAGGAGTTGACCGGCACCTTGAAGAAGATCAAGGACGACGGCGTCATCGTCCTCGGCTATCGCGACAGCTCGGTGCCGTACTCCTACGTCGCCCAGGGCAACGACGTGGTCGGCTATTCGCACGAATTCGCGCTGAAGGTCGTCGAGCAGGTGAAGAAGGCGGTCGGCAATCCGAACCTCACCGTGCGCCTGGTGCCGATCAATGCGCAAAACCGCATCACGCTGATGCAGAACGGCACGATCGACCTCGAATGCGGTGGCACCAGCAACACCGCCGAACGGAGAAAGCAGGTGGAGTTCTCCGATAGCCTGTCGATCACGCAGGCGCGTTTGCTGACGCGCAAGGATTCCGGCGTCAAGGAATGGAGTGACCTGCCGAACAAGACCGTCGTCGTCACCGCCGGCACTACATCGGAGCGCTTCCTGAGAGACTACATCGACAAGACGCACGCACCGATCACGATCGTGAGCGCCAAGGATCACGCCCAGGCGTTCCTCCTGCTGCAGAGCGGTCGTGCCGCCGCCTTCTTCATGGATTCCGACGTGCTGGCTGCGACCATGGCCCGGGCCAAGGACTCGGCCGACTTCATCATCACCGGAGCGCCGCAGACGCACGAGGCGATCGCCTGCATGCTGCGCCGCGACGACCCGGCATTCAAGGCGCTGGTCGATCGCACCATTGCCGGTATCGAGACCTCGGGCGAGGCGGCGAAGATGTGGCAGAAGTGGTTCGACTCGCCGATCCCGCCGAACGGCATCAACATGAAGCTGCCGCTGCCCGACGAGATTCGCGACCTGTTCGCCAAGCCGAGCGACAAGACGCTCTGAGCGCCGACTCCGGCGCAGCGAGACGGCCGCAGCATGGGCTATGACTGGCACTGGCGCGTCTTTCTGGAGCCTGCGCCGGGCCACGAGCGCTACCTCGACTGGGTCTTCTCGGGCCTGAAGATCACGCTGACCCTGGGCCTTTCGGCCTGGGTCATCGCGCTCTTGCTCGGCGCCGTGCTCGGCGTGATGCGGACAATGCCGAACAAGGCGCTCGCCACGTTCGCCGCCGCCTACGTCGAGCTGTTCCGCAACGTGCCGCTGATCGTCCAGCTCTTCATCTGGTACTTCGTCGGGCCCGAGCTGCTGCCCTTCGGTGACGCGATCAAGAAGATCGATCCGGTCGCGCAGCAATACCTGGCGGCGATGCTCTGCCTCGGCACCTACACCGCGGCGCGCATCTGCGAGCAGGTGCGCGGCGGCATCCTGTCGCTGCCGCGCGGCCAGCGCCTGGCCTCGCTGGCGCTCGGGCTGACGCTGGTTCAAACCTATCGCCATGTGCTGCTGCCGATGGCCCTGCGCATCATCGTGCCGCCGCTGACTTCGGAGTTCCTCAACATCTTCAAGAACTCGGCGGTCGCCTCCACGGTCGGCCTGCTCGACCTCGCGGCGCAAGGGCGCCAGCTGGTCGACTACACCTCGCGACCCTACGAGTCGTTCATCGCCATCACGGTCATGTACATCCTGATCAACGCCGTCGTCATGCTGCTGATGCATGTCGTCGAAACGCGGGCGCGCGTGCCGGGGTACATCGGTGGGTGAGCGGGCGCGACCCGTTGGCGTGGCGCCATGAGCTATCACTTCGACTTCAGCACCGTCAACGTCGGCAACCTCGGCGTGCTGGCGCACGGCCTGCTCGTCTCGGCCGAGATCACGGCGACAGCGGTGGTCGCCGGCATCGTCATCGGCACGCTGCTGGCGATGCTGCGCCTGTCGTCGAGCCGGATCCTGCGAACGGCAGCACGCGCCTACGTGGCGCTGTTTCGCGCGGTCCCGCTGATCATGGTGCTGCTCTGGTTCTTCCTCATCATTCCGCAACTGCTGCAGCAACTGCTGCACATCTCGCCGGCGCACGACATGCGCATGGCCTCGGCGCTGATCGCCTTCTCGCTGTTCGAGGCGGCGTACTACAGCGAGATCATCCGGGCCGGCATCCAGAGCGTGTCGACTGGGCAGCTGGACGCCGCCCGGGCGCTCGGCATGGGTTACGGCCAGGGGATGCGCCTGGTGATCCTGCCGCAGGCACTGCGCAACATGACGCCGCTGTTGCTGACGCAAGGCATCGTTCTGTTCCAGGACACCTCGCTCGTCTACGTCAGCGCGCTCACCGATTTCTTCGGCGAGGCCTACGGCTTGGGCGAGCGCGACGGCCGCGTCGTCGAGATGCTGCTTTTCGCCGGGGCCGTCTATTTCGTGATCTGCTATTCGTTCTCGCTGCTGGTCAGGCGCTATCAGAAGGTGGTTGTCTACTGAGCGAGTCTTGGGTACTCGTTGGCGGCAGAAAGCAGGACGAGGGCGGGCAGAAGAAGATTTCTGCGCGCCTCGCTTGCATGCGTTTTATAATTCGACTATGCTCGAAATATGGAAGAGCATGATGTTGTCCGAGCCCTGGCGGCGCTGGCCCAGCCGGTGCGCCTGCAAGTGTTTCGCGCCCTGGTCGTTTGCGGCCAGACCGGTCTGACGCCGGGAACGATGTCCGAGGCGCTGAACATTCCGGCGAATACGCTGTCGTTCCACCTCAAGGAGCTTACCCACGCCGGCCTCGTCACCCAGGAGCGAGCGAGCCGCAACATCATCTACCGGGCCGCGTTCGTCCGCATGAACGCGCTGCTCGGCTATTTGACCGAGAACTGCTGCCAGGACGCTGATTGCGGCGTCGACGCAGTGGCCGATTCCTGCAAGTGCTGAAGCCCACAAGGAGAGTCTCATGAAGCGATTTCACGTTCACGCCCACGTCGCAGACCTGTCTGCCAGCGTCGCCTTCTACTCGAAGCTGTTCGCCGCAGAGCCGACCCGCATCGAGAGCGACTATGCGAAATGGATGATCGAAGATCCACGCATCAACTTTGCGATCTCGACCCGCGGCGCTAAACCGGGGGTCGACCATCTCGGCTTCCAGACCGACAACGATGCCGAGTTGAAGGAGTTGAAGGCGAGGGCGCAAGCCGCTGACATGGCCCTGCTCGACGAGGGCGAGACGACGTGCTGCTACTCGCGCAGTGAGAAGCATTGGGTCACCGACCCGCAGGGCATCGCCTGGGAACACTTCCACACGCTGGACAGCATTCCGACCTTCAGCCAGACCGCAGCGGAACAGGCGCCCTCCGCGCAGGCATGCTGCGGCACCCCGGCTCCGCGCGGCGAGCCGGTATCGATTCCGGTCAAGTCGATCTCGGCCTGTTGCTGAGAGACATCTTGGCGATAGGCCCCGATCGGCCGGTCAAGCTCGAAGGCAAGGTCTGCGGGCCGCCTGAGGTCGCGTTCACGGCGGCTCGCAAGCTGCTCGCCGAGACGTTGGGGACGGCGCTTCTTCTGGCCGTCGTCATTGGCTCGGGAATCATGGCCGAGCGGCTGGCCGGCGGCAACGCCGCCATCGCGTTGCTCTGCAACACGCTGGCGACCGTGGGTGGCCTCTACGTCCTGATCGAAGTGTTCGGCCCGATCAGCGGCGCGCATTTCAATCCGGCGGTGACGCTGGCGATGGCGGCTCGCGGCGCGATGCCGCGTCGGCTGGCTGTTCCCTACGTCGTGGCACAGCTGATCGGCGCGGTCGGGGGTGCGTGGCTCGCTCATGCGATGTTCGCCTTGACCATCGTTCAGCTCTCCGCAAAAGTCCGGAGTGGCCAGGGTCTATGGATCGCCGAGGGCGGGGCAACTTTCGGGCTCGTCTTCATCATTCTTCGCGCACCAGCGACTCGTGTTGCTGCATTGGTGGCGGCGTACATCGGCGCTGCCTATTGGTTTACTTCCTCTACGTCGTTCGCCAATCCCGCAGTGGCGTTCGGCCGGATGTTCAGCGACAGCTATACCGGCATTTCGCCACGCAGCGTGCCCGCCTTCGTCATCGCCGAGCTTGTCGGCACAGTCGTGGCCACGCTCGTGAACCATGCGTTCAGCGCCGCGCCCGCGTCGTTGACGGTTCTATCGGCGCCCTTGGGCGCACCAATCCGGAGGTACCCCGTGCTGAAGCCACGATCTATCACAACCCGTCTTGCGGCACTTCACGCAACACGCTGGCGCTGATTCGCCATGCCGGCATCGAACCCGTCATCGTCGAATACCTGAAGACGCCGCCGTCCATGGAAACGCTTCGCGGGATTGTCTTCGCCATGGGCATCCCGGTTCGCGCGCTGCTGCGAGAGCGTGGTACCCCCTACGCCGAGCTGCATCTCGACGACTCGAAATGGACCGATGAAGAGCTGCTCGCGGCGATGCTTGTGCATCCCAGCCTGATCAACCGCCCGATCGTCGTGACCCCGCTTGGAACGAAACTGTGCCGACCCTCGGAAGCCGTCCTCGAGTTGTTGCCGCAGCCGAAGCTGGCCCCATTCACCAAGGAAGACGGCGGCGTCGTGACGGACAGCGGGCTGCGGCGAGCCGAATGACAGCTAGCCTCGTACCGCGGCAGTGACGACGATCTCGATCCGCCATCCGGGTCGCGCCAATTGCGCTTCCACCGTGGCGCGACAAGGCTTGCCCTCGGCCGGCACCCATGCGTCCCAGACGGCGTTCATGCCGTTGAAGTCGGCAAGATCGGCGATGAAGATCTGGGCTATGAGGATGCGTGACTTGTCGCTGCCGGCCTCGGCGAGGAGCCGATCGATCGCGGCCAGCACCTGCCGCGTCTGGCCGCCGATGTCTTGCGTGGCGTCGTCGGCGACTTGGCCGGCGAGATAGACGGTGCCATTGTGAATGGAGGCCTCGCTATAGCGCGAGCTCGGGTGAAGTCGCTTGATGGTCGACATCGGAATGCTCCTGGGAATGATGCGATGGGTCAGCGCCATGTCGGGCCGATTGCCGATTCGCACGGGAGAATAGCCGAGCTCTCCGATCCATTGAACGCTGTGCGACGGCGGATCATCGAAGCGGCGTCAACGCGATGTCCGCAATGACGGGTCGATGGTCCGACGCGTCTTCGGTGCCAACCGTACAGTCGGTCAGCTCGACACCGGGGCTGACCAGGATGTGATCGATCCGGAGAAAGGAAAAGCCGGTGCGAAGCGCATGGCCATAGGTGTAGCCATAGCCGCGGCCGGCTGCGGGAAACGCGTCGCGCAGGCCCGCCGCGAGTAGCCGCGAGACGACCCAGGACGTTTCCGGGGCATTGAGATCGCCGGCGACGATGAGCGGCCGTTGCACCGCGGCAAGGGCGGATGCGAGCACCTTCGACTGGGCGAGACGATTCGCGTAGTTTCGCCGCCAGGTCGCAAAGCCTTCCAGACCCTCGTGACGCGTCGCGTTCAGACCTTCCCGGGGCGACTCGAAGTGCGCCGTGACGAGGGACAGCCGAGTACCTCGCACCTCGACCACACAAGTCACGAAGAGCGCATCGTCGCCCGACGGCCCGAGTGTCTTGTGAACGCAATCGCTGAGCGGAAAGCGACTCGCCACGACATATTGCCCTGCCGCATAGACCTCACGATAGCCAAACACCGCCGCATCGTGGTCGATGCCCGTCATTGCGCCGGGCAACAGTCCATCGGCGTCTTGCATGACCAGGATGTCCGGGTCTTGCGTCGCCACTTCGCGCGCGATGGCTGCCACGCCGTCGGCACGGTGAAGCGCCTTGTGCGATTTGACGTTGTAGGTCATCAAGCGAAACTGCCGAGGGTCGTGCCGTGCGGCGTGCCAGGCAAAACCCATTCCGAGGGTCACCAGGAACGCCAAAAGTGCGAGGCTCGCGCCTCGCAGCTTGTCGTGGGGCCAGGACAGAAC
>JALYSL010000350.1 GCA_030854825.1 Pseudomonadota bacterium | reverse complement strand
GCTGTGGTGCGTCTACTGGCTCTTCAAGCTGACCACCGGCAAGGAAGGCATGGGCTTTGGCGACTTCAAGCTGCTCGCCGCGCTCGGTGCCTGGCTCGGACTCAAGATGATCCTGCCGATCGTGCTGGCGGCCTCGATGATCGGCGCGGTGGTCGGCATCGCGATGAAGATGAGTGCCGCGTTGCGTGAAGGACGCTATGTCCCGTTCGGCCCGTTCCTGGCCGGCGCGGCCATTGTCGTCATGTTCGCCGGGCAGGCGCGCGTGCTCGGCTGGCTCGGCTGGGCCTGAACGACCGGGGTGATGTCACCGCCGCTTCGCATCGGCCTGACCGGCGGTATCGGCAGCGGCAAGAGCACCGTCGCGTCGACCCTCGTCGAGCTCGGTGCGACTCTGATCGACACCGATGCGATCGCCCGTTCGCTGACTCTTCCTGGCGGCGCCGCGATCGATGAAATCAGAGCCGTCTTCGGCCTCGGCTTCATTGCGCCCGACGGCGGCCTCGATCGCGCCCGCATGCGCGCTGCCGCGTTCGCGGACGCCACGGTGCGGCATCAGCTCGAGGCCATTCTTCACCCGCGAATCGGGCGCGAAGTCGAAACCCTGGGCGCGGCGTCGAATTCGCCTGTCCTGGTGCTCGACATCCCGTTGCTGGTCGAGTCGCAGCGCCGTTGGCGGGCCCGGGTCGATCGTGTCTGGCTGGTCGACTGCGCCGAGGCCCTGCAGATCGAACGGGTGCTGACGCGCCCCGGATGGACTGCCGACGCGGTGCGAGCCGTCATCGATCAACAAGCGAGCCGCCCCGCCCGACGCGGCGCGGCCGACGCCGTGATTCACAACCAAGACCTTTCACTCGCAGAGCTCGGACATGAAGTCCGTATGCTCTGGCGCCAAGGAACCGGGTTGCGGCCATAACCGGCCGACGAAGGGAGCCGGAGTCGCTGTGAAACAATCGCCGCCTGCACCGCACGGGCGTGGTCCTGTCGTTCGCGCCGATCGAATCCGGACCTTGCATTGATCCTGTACGAATATCCCTTCAACGAGAGCATCCGGACCATGCTCCGGCTCGAGCATCTCTTCGATCGGCTCGGTCAACTGATCGAAAGAGATGCCGCCGTCGATCACCATCACGCGCTGGCGACGATCTTCGAGATCATGGACGTCGGCTCGCGCGCCGATCTGAAATCAGATCTGCTCAAGGAGCTCGAGAAGCATCGCCAGCAACTGGCCGGCTATCGCGGCAATCCGTCGATCGCCGAGGCCGTGCTCGACGAGGTGATCGGACGCATCGATGGCGCTCATGCGCGCCTCAACCAGGTGTCCGGCAAAGCGGGCGCGACGCTGACGACGAACGAATGGCTGATGAGCATTCGCAGCCGCATCAGCATTCCCGGCGGCACGTGCGGATTCGACTTGCCTGCTTACTACGCCTGGCAGCAGCAGGAGCCCGCCCGGCGTCGCGCCGATCTGCTGCAGTGGGTGACCTCGCTGATGCCATTGGCCGAAGCCCTGCATGTGCTGCTCGGTCTGCTGCGCGACTCGGGTACGCCACACAAGGTCACGGCGATCGGCGGCCAGTACTCGCAGAGTCTTCCCGCCGGTCGGGTCTTTCAGCTGATGCGGGTGCGCCTCAATGGCGAACCCGAATTGGTCCCCGAGATCAGCGGCCATCGGCTGATGGTGCAGGTGCGGCTCATGCGTCAGGAACCGGACGGGCGACTCCGCCCGAGCGCCGTCGACGCGAGCTTCGAGCTGACCCTCTGCGCCTGAGGAGAAGGCGTTGCCAGATCGACATGCCGCTAACGAGCCGCGACGCGTCGTGCGCTGCCCAGGCTGCGGCGGCGAAAGCGTCTACGCGTTGAACAACCGGTTTCGGCCGTTCTGCAGCGAACGCTGCCGCCTGGGCGATTTGGGCGCGTGGGCGTCGGAAAGCTATCGCGTCGGCGGGTTGCCTTCGACCAGCGACGATGAAGATGAAGATGACGAAGGCGGGGCCATGCCGACCGCCTCCTGAGAGGCAGGACGGCACAGCGCCGAGGTCATTCGAGCGACTTCAGCAACGCGGCGAGATCGGGATCCATTTCGCCTTCTTCGGCCGGCGCCTCCGCCGAATCCGCCGCGTCGGCGTCGCTGCCCGTGGTGCCGCTGTCGTCGCCGAGGCTGGCCAGGAGATCGTCGAGACTCGAATCCCCGGGACTGTCGGGCGCGGCGTCGCTGGCGGCACTGTCGCTTGTCTCGTCGGCGTCGCTCGCGGCAACCTTCTCGTCGTCTTCGACCACCTTGGCCTTCGACTTGCCGCCTTTCGCCGCCCTTTGCGGATCGGGCATCTTGCCCTGCACGGACGTGGTGAACGACATCCGCGCCGCCGGTTTGGGCATGCCGGCAAGCACGATCGGATCGCCATTCATCGCGTCGAGTCCGGCAATGCGCAGCTCGGGCTGACCCTTGTGTGCCATGAGCGCGTCGATCCCGACCCGTCGCAACATTTCGGCTGCCGCAAGGTTGACGAGTCGCTCGGTCGTCGGCAGGGCGACCTGATCCCCGTCACCATCGACGACGTAGTGAAACGGAAGATCGCCGATCGACAGCGTGCTGCCGGTCGGTGCGGCCAGCACCGAAGCAGCCAGCAGCGCCGGATGGCCCCACAGCATGCCGCGCAACCCCTCTTCCGGGGTGAACTCTTCGAAAGTGAAGGCGGTGATGGGATCGCTCTTCTTGCCGTACGGATGGCGCAGCATGAAACGCGGCGCGAGCAAGACGAGGTGCGACGCATCCGGCAGCTCGCGCAGCGCTTCGAGCGCTTGCGCCATCAGGGGATGCGGTGCATTCCTGCGATCGGCGAAGGCATCGGCGCTGATCGAGGTGATGAAGGGCGCCCCGGCAAGCTTGGCGACCTTCGCCATCCGGCCAAGCAGTTCGGCGTGCGGCGGCGTCGGCTCGAACTGGTAAAGGCCGAGTATCAGAGACACGCCGCCGCCCTTGTCCTGCGATGGCTTGTCGACGAGCATCGAATACAGGCCGGTTTCGCTCAGGTCGCTGGCGCTACTGAGATCGGCGGCAAATTCCTCTGCCGACATGTCGACGAGCAGCACCTGCAAGGACGGACCCGTTTCGACTCGCCGAAGCAGCATGTCCATGCCGCGCCAAAGCGCCTCGAGATTCTGGAACTCGGCGTGATGCAGCACGGTGCGCATCGCATCCGAGAGCGCGCTGTCGACGATGGCGACGAGCGCATCGCGCTTCGGATCGGGTGCCTGGGTGACGAACGGTCCGAGAATGCGCTTGAGCAAGGCATCGACCGGTGTGTCGACACGCACGTCGGGGGCGATGCCGACGAGGCGCGCGAAATCGGAAAGCTTGGCGTCGGCCGCCGGTGCGCCACTTTTCGAGCGCCGACTGCCGCTGCGCGACGCGCGCCGCTTGCCGCCTCTGCCCATCGCCTGCACCTCGGCGGCGGCCTTGGCAAACGTCGCCGTGTTGTTCAGGCGCTTTCTCAGATCGACGAGCGAGCGGAACATCGGCAGCTCGCGATAGAGCGAGTCGGGATGGAAGCTATCGAGCTCGCCGAACTCGACTTCGACGCCATCGCCACCTCCGCCGATCGGCAACGCCAGCTTCACCTCGAGGCGAGCCAGCATGTCTTCGAGCGAATCGAACTCGACCGGAATCATCTTGCGCCGCGCCAGGTCGTCGCCGGTCTCGAGTCGCCCCGAGGCAGCGCCCGCACTGAAGTCGCCGAGCACGGCGATGCGCACGGGGCGTTTGGCGAGCCACGGCGGCGCCTCTGCGTCGAGCGTTCCGAAGTCGGGGGTCCAGTCGTCGTCTGCCATGTGTTTTCTCCTTGATCAATTCGAGATGGCGACGCAGCAGCGCGTCACTTGATCTCGTCGACTGCGAACAAGGCCGCTCCGTACTCGTCGGTGCATGGCTGCTGACAGATCGCCTTGCCGGAAAAGATCGACGCCCGGCCCCCCTGGGCCAGCGCGGCGTTGCTGGCCGCCTTGAGCGTGGTCTGCCCGAAGCCTTCGTTCACCTTCAAACCGAGCGCGGAAAAATCGCGCGGGTACTGCGAGACGATGGCGATCAGACGATCGGTGCCCGGCGGCCCTCCGGCCATCGTGCCCGCATTCCTGGGCGGCAGGGACAGCGTGCTGTCGGCCCGCATCCTGTTGTTCTTTGCGGCAGTGTTCGGAAAGATCTGAACGATTCCGCCGTCGCTGCCGTATTGGAAGACATACAGGTAGCCTTCCTTTTCGCTCTTCACCTTGAACGACATCATGTCCTTGTCGATCTTCAGCAGCGGCTTGTCGGCCGCCGCTTCGACCTTGAAATCGGGTGACTGTGCGGCAGCGACGCGTTCGAATTCGCGGCTCGGATCGAAAGGACCCGACGGTAGCGGCTCGACCGTGGCCGCCCGATCAGAAGCCGTTGCCGGCGTGGCAGCGGCAATGGGTGCGGCGGCAATCGGTGCGCTCGCCGGTGGAGCAACAACGACAGCGGGCGCGGCCGTCGCCCCGATAGCGGGCGACGTCGCCGGCCTCGAGCTCAGCCATCCATACCAGCCGCCGGCGATGGCCAGCAGGACAACGATGGCGATGCCCACAAAGACCGGCACACGGCTCTTGCGCGCAACTGCGGGCAAGGCTCCGGCCACCGTCGCCAGGCCGCTCCGTCGCGCGGACTTCGACGGATCCGGCGCGCTCGGCTCCATGCCAAGGTCGTGACGCAGGGCGTCGATGGACGCTGTTCGCTGCTCCGGCTTGACGACCAGCGCGCGATCCATCGCCGCCAAAAATTGCGAGCTGTAGCGGCCGGCGCCGGCCTGTGCCATCGGCACGAAGTTGTCGTTCATCAGCCGGCCGATCGACGTCGGCGGCGTTTTGCCGGTGATCGCGTAGTGGACGACGGCTGCCAGCGCATAGACGTCCGTCCATGGGCCTTGCTTCATGCCCGGCACTTCGGCGTACTGTTCCACTGGCGCGTAGCCCGGCTTCAGAATCACCGTCAAGGCCTGCGTCATGTCGCCGATCACGCGACGGGCAGCGCCGAAGTCGAGCAGCAGGGGCCGGTTGCTCCCCTTCAGCAGGATGACGTTGTCGGGAGCGATGTCTCGGTGAAAGCATTGCTCGGCGTGGATGACCGCCAAGGCCTCGGTGAGGGGTTCCAGCAAGTCGCGCAACCACGTCTCGTCGGGCGGCGCGCCCATTGCCTTCAACTCATCCTTGAGGGTGATGCCTTCGTAGAACGGCATCACCATGTAGGCCGTACCGTTGGCCTCCCAGAAGCGATAGACCTTGACCAGCGAAGGATGGTCGAACTGGGCAAGCAGCCGGGCTTCGTTGACGAAGCTCTTCAGGCCCGCTTCGAAGGTTTCACGATGGCGCTCGGACTTCACCGACACCAGCGCGCCGCCGACGCGCTGCGCCAGCGAGGATGGCATGTACTCCTTCAGGGCGACACACCGGCCAAGCGAATGATCCTCGGCTAGGTAGACGATGCCGAAGCCTCCCTCGCCGATGACCGTAATGATCTCGAACTCGCCGAGATAAGAACCGGTTGGCAGCGTGTTGCCGCCCCTCTGCGACGGGACCGGCCCGGCATGGGGCACGATCACGGTGGCATCGCCCCCTGGCGCAAAAGGCTCCCGAGGCGGCGTGGTGGGGCTTTCTTGCGGGCCGACCTGGGCCGCCTGGGGGGGAAGGATCCGGGTCGGCTGATCGTCGTCAGTGCTCATGCCATCGGGAGAATAGAGTAGTACGACAGACCGTCAGAAGACCATCTCGGCGCCAGGCTCGCGACCGACCTCTTGGAACATGCGAATGAAGTCGTCGTTCTCCGGCAAGCCCTTGCTGACGAGCAGTTGCGGAT
>JALYSL010000239.1 GCA_030854825.1 Pseudomonadota bacterium | reverse complement strand
GGACCGTGTTGCTTGCCCGCGCCATCCTCGGTGAACGCCTGACGCTGGCCGCCGCCCTACGCATCGGTCTTGCCCTCGCGGGTGCCGCGATCGTGCTCTGGCCCGCCGGGCAAAGCACCGGCGTCGCGACGCTGACTTCCGGCTGGCCCCTGCCGCGCTCGCTCGCCGACTGGCTTGGCCTCGTCGGCGGCTTCTCATTCGCGTTCAACAACGTGATGCTTCGCCGCGAAGCGGGACGGCCCGAGGAAGGGCGCGCGCTGGCGATGTTCGTCGGCGGTGCGATCGTCGCGGGCCTGCTCGCGACGGCGCTCACCGTCGATGGCCGACTGCCGCAGTTGCCGACGCCGGCGGCGGCCTGGGTGCTGCCGATCGCCGCCTTGACCGTGCTATTTCTGGCCGGCAATTTGGCACTGCAGTACGGTGCCGCACGCCTGCCGGCAAATCGGACGGCGGTCGTGATGCTGACCGAGGTTGTCTTCGCGTCTGCCTCGGCAATCGCTTTCGGTGGCGGCGCCCTGACCGCACGGCTCGCGCTCGGCGGCGGCCTCATCGTCGCCAGCGCCTTGCTCGCCGCCCTGGCGCCGGGCCGAGCCCGCTAGCGCCGGGCCGCCGGCATCGGCAACGGTACCGGCGCTACCATGCCAAAGGTTTCATTCCGGGGAAGACGATGGCCGACACCGCGCACAACATCTACGACTTCGAAGCCGTTTCGATCGCCGGGAAGCCAGCCCACCTGTCGACGCAGCGCGGCAAGGTCATGCTGATCGTTAATACCGCCAGCAAATGCGGCTTCACGCCGCAGTTCGAAGGTCTCGAAGCGCTGTGGAAGGACTATCGCGACAAGGGCCTGGTCGTGCTCGGCTTTCCGAGCAACCAGTTCGGCTCGCAGGACCCGGGCTCGAACGACGAGATCGCCTCGTTCTGCCAGATGAACTACGGCGTCAGTTTCCCGATGATGGGCAAGGTCGACGTCAATGGCGACAAGGCCGACCCGCTGTGGAAATGGCTCACCGCCGAGGCACCGGGCATTCTGGGCACCAAGGCGATCAAGTGGAACTTCACCAAGTTCCTGGTCGGCAAGGACGGCCACGTCATCAAGCGCTATGCGCCGAATGATTCGCCCGCGTCGCTGAAGGGCGACATCGAAGCGGCCCTTGCCGCCTAGCCGGCAACGACCATGTTCGAACACGTCGAGCCGTACGGGGGCGACCCGATCCTCAGCCTGAACGACGATTTCCAGAAGGATCCGCGGCCAGGCAAGATCAATCTGTCGATCGGCATCTACTTCGACGATGCCGGCCGCATTCCGGTGCTCGACTCGGTGCGCCAGGCCGAAGCGATCGTCGTCGCCCGCAACGCGCCCAAGCCGTATCTGCCAATCGAAGGCGCCGCGAACTTTCGCGAAGAGGTGCAAAAGCTGCTGTTCGGCAAAGGCCATGAAGCGCTCGCTGCCGGACGCGTCGCGACGATCCAGTCGGTCGGCTCGAGCGGCGGCCTCAAGATCGGCGCCGACTTCATCGCCCGCTGGCTGCCAGGCAGCGACGTCTGGGTCAGCGACCCGAGCTGGGAAAACCACCGCTCGATGTTCGAAGGCGCGGGCCTGGCGGTGCACGGCTATCCGTACTACGACGCGTCGACCGGCGCACTCGCCTTCGAGGCGATGTGCGACAGCCTGCGCCATCTCCCCGCGAAAAGCGTCGTCCTGCTCCATGCCTGCTGCCACAACCCGACCGGTGTCGACCTCACGCGGGCCCAATGGGACGCCCTCATTCCGCTGCTCGCCGAGCGCGACCTGCTGCCGTATCTCGATCTCGCCTACCAGGGCTTCGGCGATGGCATCGTCGAAGACGCGTATGCCTTGCGGGCGCTGGCGGCGGCGTGCGGCAAGGATGGCCGGCCCCTTTCCTTTTTCGTCGCCAACTCGTTTTCGAAGAGCATGAGCCTCTATGGCGAGCGTTGCGGCGCGCTGAGCGTCGTCTGTGCCGAGCGCGAGGAGGCCGGCAACGTGCTCGGGCAGCTGAAGTTCACGATCCGCCGCAACTACTCGAGCCCGCCTATTCATGGCGGCCAGATCGTCGCTGCCGTGCTCGGCCAGGCCGAGCTGCGCACGGTCTGGGAGCAGGAGCTCGGCGCCATGCGCCAGCGCATTCAGGCGATGCGCCGCGCCCTGCACGCAACGCTAGTGCAGAAGATGCCGTCGCGCAACTTCGACTACTTCCTGACGCAGCGTGGCATGTTCAGCTACACCGGCCTCGGCCCGGCGCAGGTCGACCGCCTGCGCGACGAATTCGCGGTCTATCTGGTGCGCTCGGGACGAATGTGCGTGGCCGGGCTGAACACGGGCAACGTCGAAGCGACCGGTCTGGCGCTGGCAGCGGTGCTCGACGGCTGAAAGCGCCCTTCAGGCTGGCGCGTCGAAGCGGCGCGCCGCATGCAGCGCCAGTCCGGTGGCGACGCTGGCAAAGCGATCGCCATGCACCGGGCGTGCCCCGGGAAACGTTCGCTGCAGGCGGTCGGCGAGCAGGCGCAGGCCGGTCGAGCCGCCGGTGAAATAGAGCGCATCGACCGTGTCGGGCCGCACGCCGGCCTGGCGCACCGTCGCCTCGGCAGCGCCGACGATGCGTTGCAGATCGGCCTCGAGCGCCCGGCGTGCCCCGGCCTCGTCGAGCTCGGCCGCGAGACCGGTTTCGATATGGCTCAGATCGATCGTAGTCGCGCCGCCGTCGGCGACGGCGATCTTGGCGATCTCGGCCCGCCCGAGCAGCTCGTGGCCGAGCCGGTCCTCGACCACCGTCATGAGCCGCCGGTGCGCTACCGGATCGGCATAGAAGGAACGCATGCCGCGCAGCTCGGCGACGCGCTGCGGGTTGTAGACGGTGTTGATCAGGTGCCAGGTGGCCAAGTCGAAGTAGACCCCGCTCGGCACCTCGCGCGGCGGTGTGCCGGCGGTGCCGATCCCGAACCCGCCGTAGCCGAGCAGAGGCAGGAGGCTCGTCAACTCGACGCGCCGGTCGAAATCGGTACCGGCGATGTGGACGCCGTGGTTGGCGAGGATGTCGTCCTTGCGCTCGCGCCGGCCGGCCCGCAACGGGCCCACCCGCACGAGCGAGAAATCGGACGTGCCGCCGCCGATGTCGGCGACGAGCACTTTCTCTTCGCGCGACGCGCCTTGTTCGTAGTCGAACGCGGCGGCAATCGGCTCGTACTGGAATTCGATCTCGCCAAAGCCAGCTCGCCGCGCCGCGCTCAGCAACGCCGCCTGCGCCTGCGCATCGC
>JALYSL010000221.1 GCA_030854825.1 Pseudomonadota bacterium | reverse complement strand
CTTATGCGCTCTTTCTCGTCGGACTGGCCGCCGTCGGCTTCATGGCGCGCCGCCGCAAGTCCTGACCACCGCGAGCCGCCGGGTACGGGGCGGCGAGCAAAGAGCAAAAGGCGGACTTCGGTCCGCCTTTGTCGTTTCCGAGCCGCGCGTCGCGGCATGCGGATTGCAGCCAAGGCAATGCGGGCCGCATGTAGCCCGAATGTGAGCCACGGACGGGCCACAAAGCAAAACGCCGTCCTTGCGGACGGCGCTGCCAATTCGTTTAGTTGTTGTTTTTGTTCGTGAATTCTTGGTTGCGAGGGCAGGATTTGAACCTGCGACCTTTGGGTTATGAGCCCAACGAGCTACCAGACTGCTCCACCTCGCGACTGAGCCGAAAAGTATAGCAGGCGTGACGGCATCCCGGGCTCAGAGCCCCGCGCCTTGAAGGGTCTCGAGGAAACGCTCGCTCTTTTGAAAGCCGACCAGACGTGCGGCATGCAACTCGTGGCCGGTGCGATCGAAGAAGATCGTCGCCGGCGGCCCGAACAGGTGAAAGCGACGCAGCAATGCACGGTCTCGCGCCGAGTTCGCGGTCACGTCGGCGCGCAGCAGCAGTGCACCCGCCAAGCGCTGCTGCACGGCCGGATCGCTGAAGGTGAAGCGCTCCATTTCCTTGCAGGAAACGCACCAGTCGGCGTAAAAGTCGAGCATGACCGGCCGAGTTGTCTGGCGCAAGGCGGCGTCCAGGTCTTCGGAACTGCGCACCGTCGTGAACTGCGCGGCACTCGCAGCAGCAGTGGCATCAACTCGGGAGCTGAACCGGGCCAGCGGTTGCAGCGGGTCGGTTCCGCCCGCCGCGGCGCCGACGATCTCGACCATGCCGATGAGCCCGAACAGCGCAGCGACGGCGTAGCGCCATGAAAGCGGCCGCGGCGCGACCGCTGCGCTGCGTTGCCGGCCGCGCGAATACAGGATCGCCGCCGCGACGAAGGCGAGGACGCCCCAGAGGGCCACGGCCAAGGGCCTCGCCATCACCGGTTGCACCGTCCACAGCGCGACGCCGAGGAGCAGCACGCCGAAGACCATCTTCACTTCGACCATCCAGGCGCCGGCGCGGGGCAGCAATGCACCCGCCGAGGCGCCGACCAGGAGCAGCGGCACGCTCATGCCGGCGGCGAGCGAGAAGAGCGCCGTGCCGCCGAGCCAGACGTCACCTGTCTGGCTGAGATACAGCAAGGCACCGGCGAGCGGCGCAGCGACGCAGGGGCTGACGATGAGCGCCGAGACCCCGCCCATGGCGCAGACGCCGGCCACCCTGCCCCCGGGCATGCGCTGGGCAGCGTCGTTGACGCGGCAGGTCAGGGCCTGCGGCAACTGCAACTCGTAGACGCCGAACATCGAGAGCGACAGCGCAACCAGCCCGAGCGCGAAGGCACCGAGCACCCACGGGTTCTGCAGCGTCGCCGCCAGGCCTTCGCCGGCCAGCCCCGCGGCAACGCCGAACGCGGTGTAGACGATTGCCATGCCGAACGAATAGGAAGCGGCGAGCCCGAAACCCCGGCCACGCGACACGGACGACGAGCCGCCTGGCAACGAGCCGCCGGCCACCGACCCTGCGGCCAGCGCGGCGCCGCCACCGTAGCCACCCTGGCCGACGATGATCGACGACACGATCGGCAGCATCGGCAGCATGCAGGGCGTGAGCGAGAGCAGAAGCCCGGCAACGAAGAAGACGCCGACGATCGGCCAGAAGGCGCCGCCGCGCAACACCGATTCGATCCCTCCGGTTTCACTCGCGCCGGTCAGCGCCGTCGCCACCGCGGTAGACGGCAGCGCCGCCGCAGGCGGTGCCGAGGTGACGGCGAGGCTGGTTGCTGCAGAAGATGAAAGCCCCGTCGTCGGCTCGCCGGCGGCGACCGGCATCACGGTGCCGTTGCCGCCGAAGCCGGCCAAACTGACGATCGCCGCGCTCTGCATCGGTGGGTAGCACAAGCCCGCGTCGGCGCAGCCCTGGCTCGTCGTGACGAAGCGAAACGGTGCGGCGGCATCTGCCACGGGCACGGCGATCTTCACCGTGTCGCGATAGGTCTCGACGTTCTTCTGGAAGGTTTCGTCGAATTTGACCTTGCCGGCGGGAATGGCCGCGGCGCCGAGCGTCGCGCCGGTGGCGGCGAAGCGGAACTGGTCGCGATAGAGGTAGTAGCCGGGGGCGATGTCGAAGGTGACTTCGATCGTCTTCGCATCGAGCGGCCGGGCCGAGAACTGGAAAGCCTTTTCCGGCTCGAGGAAGTCGTCTTCGGCGGCGAGCGCCGGGCGCCAGGCGACGTGGCCGGCGATTGCGATCAACACCAGCAGAACGACCTTCGCAGCGCTCCGCCGTTGCAGCAAGAAGCTGCCGTTCAAAAACCGCGCGAACGATGCGATCGAAGCTTGCATGGAGAACTTGGTCGGCGGCGTGGCGAGCAACTTACCGAAGCGGCTTCAGCCGAAGAAACGACGCCGGGTCAACACCAGCGCCAGATAGTAGCCGCAAGCCGCATAGGCCGTGAGGATGAGCAGCGGGCGAACCGGCTCGACGGGCCACATTCCGAGAACGAGTGGACGAACGAGGTCCACGGCTGCCTTCAGCGGCAGCACTTCTGCAACCAACTGCAACCAGCGCGGCATCTGCGCGATCGGAAAATAGACGCCGGAGAGAAACGTCATCGGCGTGATGACGAGAGTGAAGTAGTAGGTGAAGAAGTCGTAGCCTTTGGCGACCGAATTGAAGACGAGCGCGACCGATGCAAAGGTGACTCCGGCCAGGCCGAGCACCGGCAACGCCAGCAGCATCGTCGGCGCACGGCTGATGCCGAGGATGAAGATGACGACGAGAATCGCCGCGCACGAGAAGAGTGCCTTCAGCGCCGCCCACAGCATCTCGGCGAAGACGATGTCGTCGAGCGCGATCGGTGCGTTGAGGATCGAGTCCCACGTCTTTTGCACCGCCATTCGCGAGTACGCGGAGTAGAGCGCCTCGAAGGTCGCGGCGAGCGCGGCACTGACGGCGACCGTGCCCGATGCCAGGTACTTGATGTACGGCATGCCGTCGATCTGGCCGATCAGCGAGCCGACGCCGTAGCCGAATGCCACCAGCGTGATCAGCGGCTCGGCGATGTTGCCGAGGACGCTCGGGCCGGCGAGCTTTTTCCAGACGAGGAGGTTCCTCATCACGACTGGCCAGAAGCCGCGAGTGAGGCGCGGCGCCGCGTAGAACGAGACAAGCATGGGTTCGAGCGATCAGGCTTCGTCGCGGATCTGGCGACCCGTGAGCTTGAGGAAGAGGTCTTCGAGATTGGCCGGCCGGTGCAGGAAGCGAACGCTGTGATCTTCGGCGAGCGCGTCGATCAGCGGCTTGGCCTGGCGCAGATAGAAGAACACGGTCTCGCCGCTGGTCTCGACCCGCTCGGCCAGCGCCGAGTGCTTTTCGGCCACTGCGGCGGCGCCTGAGCCGTAGACCTCGATGACGTCGCTCTCCAGGTGCTCGGCGATCAGCTTGCGCGGCGTGCCTTCGGCGATCTTTCGGCCATGGTCGAGCACGAGCAGCCGGTCGCACAGGCGCTCGGCTTCGTCCATGAAGTGCGTCGTCAGGAGAATCGCCTTGCCTTGCTGAAGGAGGTTCTGCAGGCGTTCCCACATCAGGTGGCGCGCCTGCGGGTCGAGGCCGGTGGTGGGCTCGTCGAGGATCAGCAGATCGGGGTCGTTGATGAGGGCGCGGCCGAGCGACAGGCGCCGCTTCATGCC
>JALYSL010000210.1 GCA_030854825.1 Pseudomonadota bacterium | reverse complement strand
CGTCGGTCCATTCGCGCCTTCGAGCACCATCTTCGTCCTGATGCGCTTCGCGCGTTCGCGCGTGATGACGCTCTCGAGCGCGGCCGGGATCAGGATGTCGCTCTCGACGTCCCAGAAGTCCTCGGTCGCGATCTTGTCGCCGCCCTTGAACTCGCCGATGCCGCCGCGCGCCTCGACCTCGGCGACCAGGCCGCCGATGTCGAGCCCGTTCGGGTTGTAGACGGTGCCGGTGTGGTCCTGTACGGCGACCAACTTCGAGCCGCTCCCGACGAACAGTTCCGCGGCTGACGATCCGACGTTGCCGAAGCCCTGCACCGCGATCCGCGCGCCGTCGATCTGCACGTTCATCCGCCGCGCGGTTTCACGGCCTACGACGAATACGCCACGACCGGTCGCCTTGACCCGACCGAGCGATCCGCCCAGCTCGATCGGCTTGCCGGTGACGACACCGGTGGCGGTGGCACCGGTGTTCATCGAGTAGGTGTCCATCATCCACGCCATGATCTGCGCGTTGGTGTTGACGTCGGGCGCCGGTATGTCGCGCTGCGGGCCGATGATGACGCCGATCTCGCTCGTGTAGCGGCGCGTCATGCGCTCGAGCTCCTTCAGCGAGAGCAACTTCGGGTCGACGCGAATGCCACCCTTGGCGCCGCCATACGGCAGGTTCACGGCCGCGCACTTGACGGTCATCCAGGCCGAAAGCGCCATCACTTCCTCGAGAGTCACGTCGGGGTGATAGCGCACGCCCCCTTTGCCGGGGCCGCGCGACAGGTTGTGCTGCACCCGAAAGCCTTCGAAATGGGCGACGCTGCCATCGTCCATCTCGATCGGCACGTCGACGATGAGGGCGCGCTTCGGGCGCTTGAGCGTTTCCGACCAGCGCGCCAGGGGCCCCAGATAGGGCAGGACGCGATCGACCTGAGAAAGATAGGTGTGCCAGGGGCTGGTGGCCGTCGGCGTGAGATAGGAGAGGTAGCTCATGGATCACCCGAAAGAAGAGCCGGCCCGGTTCGGCCAGCCCGGAACTCTAGCCCTCGCCGGGCGAGCTCGTCACCTTGCGCTGCAGCGCAAGCGAGGCAACGCCGGCCGCTTCAGGTTGAGACATCGAATTCATCGCCCAGCTCGCGCGCCCGATCGCGCGCCGCGAGGATCGCGTCGATGAAGGCAGCCTTCACGCCGCGCTCGTCGAGCAGCGTCATTGCCGCGTGTGTGGTGCCGCCGGGGGAAGTGACCTGGCGGCGCAGCGTGCCCGGCGGCTCGCCGGAGTGCGCCAGAAGCGCCGTGGCGCCGGCCACGGTTTGCAGCGCGAGCCGTTTCGCATCAGCCTCAGGCAGGCCCATCGATCCGGCCGCCGCGAGCATGGCTTCGACAAGAAAGAAGACATAGGCCGGGCCAGATCCCGACAGCGCCGTGACGGCATCGAGCGCTTCCTCGCGATCGACCCAGACGAGTTCGCCGGTCGGCTTCAAGAGACTTTCCACCCGGGCGCGGTCATCGGCCGTCACCGCGGCCCGCGCAAACACGCCGGCGATGCCCTGACCGATAAGCGCCGGCGTATTTGGCATAGCCCGCACGACACGATCCGCGCCGGTTGCGGCGACGATTGCATCGCTGCGGATCCCGGCCATGACGCTCAGGTGCAGGGCGCTGCCTAAATACCGCTTGCACGGTGCCGACGCTGCGGGAAAGGCTTGCGGCTTGACCGCCCAGATGACGATCTCGGCGGCGGCGAGCGAAGCTTCGGCGGCGGCGAGCGCGGTGACATCGAAGCGCTCGACGAGCAGCCGCCGTTGCGCTTCGTCCGGCTCGACCACGAGCACCGACCGGCGCGGCTGGCCCGCCGCGACGAGGCCGCCGAGCAGCGCCTTCGCCATGTTGCCGCCGCCGATGAACGCGATCGTCCGCATCGGATCAGTGTACGCAAGCATTCCGCGGCGAGGCGCGCGAGGCGACGCCGTGCCCGACCCGGCATTCCGGTTGCCGGGGAATGGTCCTTCTTCCCGCTCGGAGACCACGACCATGCACCTGAAAGGTTCCTGCCATTGCGGTGCCGTCCGCTTCAGCGTCGAGGCGCAAAGCCCGGTGCCCTTCATGCACTGCCACTGTTCCGTCTGTCGCAAGACCGCGGGCAGCGGCGGCTACGGCATCAATCTCGGCGCCCGGGCGTCGACGCTGAAGGTGCGCGGCGAGCAGCACCTCGGGCGCTACCACGCGCTCATTCGCCAGCCGGGCCAGCGAACGAAGCGCTCGAAGGCCGAGCGCCGCTTCTGTCGCGAATGCGGCAGCGCGTTGTGGCTGTTCGACCCGCGCTGGCCGGAGCTTGTCCATCCGCACGCTTCGGCGATCGACACGCCCTTGCCGAAGCCGAAGGAGGTGGTCGAGGCCGCCCTCGCCTACTCGCCAGCATGGGTCGACGTGCCCGGGGGCAAAGGCCACGTTCATTGTTCGCAATGGCCCGAGGAGTCGCTCGAAGACTGGCACAAGCGACATCACGCGTTGAGCGCCTGAAGCTCGCACGGCGCATCGATGTGAGGATCTCGTCAGCCCGGCCGCTCGCCGAAGATGGCCCTGCCGACGCGCACGATGGTGGCGCCCTCGGCGATCGCCGCTTCGAGGTCGTCGCTCATGCCCATCGACAAGGTATCGAGCGCGAGGCCGCCCGTGCGCAAGCTTTCGAGGAGCAGGCGCAAGGCCCGATGCGGCCGGCGCTGCGCCTCGAGATCTGCGGCCGGCTCGGGGATCGCCATGAGTCCGCGCAACGCCAGGCCGGGTAGCGCGGCGATGGCGTTTGCGGCGGCGGGCACGGCGGCGGGATCGAGGCCGGCCTTGCTCGCCTCGCCGCTGATGTTGACCTGCAGGCAGACCGATAGCGGCAGCAGCTCGGGGGGCCGCTGCGCGCTCAGCCGCTCCGCGGTGCGGACGCGATCGACCGAATGCACCCAGTCGAATCGTTCGGCCACGACCCGCGTCTTGTTGCTTTGCAGCGGCCCGATCAGGTGCCACTCGACGCCGCTGCGCAATTCGCCCAGCCGTTCGATCTTCTCCAGGCCTTCTTGCACATAGTTCTCGCCGAAGTGGCGCGCCCCGGCGTCGAAGGCCTCGCGCACGGCGGCGGCGGCGTGGGTCTTGCTCACGACGAGCAGCGTGACGCTTTGCACGGGGCGGCCGGCGCGTGCACAAGCGCTTGCAATGCGCTCGTTCACGCGGGCGAGGTTGTCTGCGATCATTGCGTTACCGTCGCGTCTCGGGGCGCTTGGAACTTGCCGCCGTGAGCCGGCGCCATTCTCGGAAGATCCATGGACATTACCCAACTGCTGGCGTTTTCTGTCAAGAACAAGGCTTCCGACCTGCACCTCTCGGCCGGCCTGCCGCCGATGATCCGCGTTCACGGCGACGTGCGCCGCATCAATGTCGACCCGCTCGAGCACAAGCAGGTGCACGACATGGTGTACGACATCATGAACGACTCGCAGCG
>JALYSL010000194.1 GCA_030854825.1 Pseudomonadota bacterium | reverse complement strand
GCGCGGCGCTGTCCTCGCGCTGGTCGCGGCTGTGCTGTTCGGTGCGAGCACGCCGCTCGTCCAGCGCTTCGGCGTCGGTCTCGGTCCATTCACGACGGCGGCGCTGCTCTACGCCGGCGCGGCGCTGGTCGGCGCGATCTCCGTGCGCGGCGTCGACCGCGAGGCCAAGCTGGTTCGCTCTGACCTCGGCCGGGTGCTCGCGATGGCGGCCTGCGGCGCCGTCGTCGGTCCGGTCGCCCTCGCATGGGCGCTGCAACGCACGAGCGCGGCCGGTGCGTCGCTGCTCCTCACGCTCGAAGTGGTGTTCACTGCGCTGCTCGCGCGCCGCCTCTACGGTGAATCGATCGATCGCCGCGTCGGCGTCGCGATGGCGCTCCTCGCCTCCGGCGCCTTGCTGCTCGTCGCCCGCGGCCGCGACGACGGCGTGATCGCCGTGGCGGGCCTTTTTGCCGTCGTCGTCGCGACCGCCGCCTGGGGGCTCGACAACGCGTTGTCTCGCGGCCTCGCCGAGCGAGATCCGGGCCGGGTCGTGATGGCCAAGGCCGCGCTCGGTGCGATCGCCTCGTCGCTGCTCGCCATCGTTTTCGGCGAAGCGCTGCCGAGCGCGACGGCGACTTTCGCGCTGCTCGCCGTCGGCGCGACCGGCTACGGCCTCAGCCTGCGCTTCTACCTGCTCGCGCAGCGCGCCTTCGGTGCCGCGCGCACGGCCTCGGTGTTCGCCTTCGCGCCCTTCATCGGCGCGGCGATCGCCTTCGCACTCGGCGACCGCTCGGGCGACGCCTGGCTCGCCGCGGGCGGCGCGCTGATGCTGGCCGGCATTGTCCTGCACCTCGCGGAGCGACACGGGCACGAGCACGGTCACGACGCGCTCGAGCACGAGCACGCGCACCGGCACGACGACGGTCATCATGAACACGGGCATGCCGTCATGCCGGAGGGGCCACACAGCCATCGCCACGCCCATCGGCCGACACGTCACGCTCACGCCCACATGCCCGACGCGCATCACGTCCACCGGCATTGAGCCGGCCGCGAGCGCCGCGCTATTGGGTGCGCCGGAAGTTCCTGGACCCATCTGTCGTGGCAGCTTCGACCACCCGTGAGCCTGAACCGGCGACACCAAGGCCACCCTTCCGCGCGCGCACCGGCCGCACCGCGCCAGAAGTGATCACCTGTCGGGCTGATGCTTCAGTGCCAATCGGCACAGCCTTGCAGCACCTGCTGCTGGATGGCGATGGCATGGCCCAGCACCCTGCGTTGCCAATCCGGCGAAAACGGCGAGAACGCCTCCAGCACCTGCTCGCGCAGCGCGGCACGCTGCTCATCGCTCAGCGCACCGCCAAATTTCAGCTGGTGATCGGCCTGCAGCGCAAGCCGCATGTCGTCGCGGCTGCGAGTGCCGAACTCGATGACGGCGCCGGTGACTTCGGCCGGCGCGACGAAACGCTGCACACCATGGAACAACAGGCCCCTGTAGGCCGGCCGGCTGGCGCCATCGAAGCCGCTTTGGGTTTCCACGTTGTCGCGGCCCCACCAGGCGCAGGCGCGCTGCCAGGAGGCGCTGTCCGGTTCGTTGAAACACAGGAAGAAGGGCTCGCCGCGTTCACCCAGGCCGGTGTGCCAGTCGATCAGCGCCACGCGCCGCGCACCGGCGAGATGGCGCTGCACCAGCGTCTGCAGCGTGCGGTTCGACCATTCGCGCGCCGCGCCGCCGTAGTGCAGGCCATCGGCATGGCTGTACTGTCCGCGCGCCGTGGCGTCGACATAAGCGTCTTTGCCGTGGCGCTCGATCCACGCCAGGCGCGCGGTTTCGGCGGCCTCGCCCGCCGCGCTTGTCCACTCGCGCGGACACAGGCAGGGGTGCAACTCGGCATAGCCCGGGTTGGCCGGCGGCGGCTGGTCCCAGTCGATGAAGTTGCGATTCAGGTCGACATTGTTCTCGGTGGTGCGGCTGGTGTGCGCGAAGCCCCAGGGGTTGATCGCGTGCACCAGCACGATGCGCACCGCCAGCGCCTCGGCACGCAGCGCCAGTGCGTCGAGCAGTGCGATCTGCGCGGCCGAGCCGACGAAACCTTCCGGGCCGTGGGTGCCGCTGAAGATCAGCACGGCATTCTCGGCGCGCGGCGGTCCTAGCACGGCCACGTCGGTGCTCAGAGTGCCCCCGTTTGGAGCCTGCGCAATGTCATTCGTGAAGATATCCACCAGCGCGCCGGCGCGGTCGGCCGCCAGGGCGAAGCGGGCGCGCGCGCTGACGTAGCTTGGGCTGAAACAGGCGGCGGCGAGAGCCGGACTGGCAACTTGCATCGATGGTCTCCTCGGCAGGTCAGTCAGAAGCGCCGTCGGCTCCGGTTTCGTAGACGTAATGGAAATCGCAGTGGCTGGCGCCTTGCATGAGGGTCTGCGTGCGCGCGAACTTCAGCTTCGGGTCGTACCCCTCGCAGAAGCTCCCATCGCGCTGGCATGAGAGCAGCTGGCCGATCTCGCCCAGGCCCATCGAGCGGTACATCTCGGCATAACGGCAGCGCACCACGTCAAAGTCGTATCGCGTGTCGGTGTGCTCGCGCACTTCGATCTTCAGCGCATCGTCGCGTTCCCACAGCGCACTGAGCGCGACGAAGCTCTGCAGCGAGGTCGGTTGTCCGCCGTCGGCGGCGAAACGCTGCGCCTGCTCGATGGCTGAGCGGCGCACCGCGTCGCCGATGGCCCGCATCGCCACGTCCTGACCATGGCTGGCTTTGAGCACCTCGTAGACATGGCCGAGGATCTCTGCCTCGATGCGGCGCTTCTCGAGCATCGACAGGTTTTGCGCAGGGTTGGCTTCAGTTTGACTCATGGTAGAACTTCGTCTGATATCGGTTCGGGGTGCATGCTCGCTGACCACTCGCGCCCCGGAATGGCGGCCAGCAGCTCGCGGGTGTAGGCGTCGCGCGGCTGCGCGAAGACATCGGCGGTGGTGCCGGTCTCGACTACCCGGCCCTCGCGCATCACCACCACGTGGTCGCAGATCTGCGCGGCCACGCGAAGGTCGTGGGTGACGAACAGCATCGACAGCCCCAGCCGGGTCTTCAGGTCGGCCAGCAGACGCAGTACCTGCGCCTGCACCGACACATCCAGCGCCGACACGGGCTCGTCCGCGATAAGGATTTCGGGCTCCAGCGCCAGCGCGCGCGCCAAACCGATGCGCTGGCGCTGGCCGCCGGAGAATTCGTGCGGAAAGCGGTCGAGCGCGGCCGGGTCCAGCCCGACCAGCTCAAACAGCGTTCGCGCCTTGGCCAGCGCTTCGGAGCGCCGCATGCCGTGCGCCATCGGCCCTTGCGCCACCAGCTCGCCGGCGCGCCGGCGCGGATTCAGCGAGGCGAACGGATCCTGGAAAACCATCTGTACGCGCCGCGTCGCCCGGCGCAAGTCGCGGCGCGACATCGTCGCCAGATCGATGTCACCGATACGGATGTGGCCGCCGTCGGGGTCGAGCAGACGCACGATGCAGCGCGCCAGCGTGGATTTGCCGGATCCAGATTCTCCGACCACCCCCAGGGTGGCGCCTTTGGCCAGCTGCAGCGACACGTCGGCCAGCGCGTGCGTGACGCGCGCGCCTCGCCCGAGAAAGCCGCCGGTGCGAAAGACCTTCGACACGCCGCTGACGACCAGCGCCGGCGCCGTCGCGACTTCGGGCTTTCGCGGCGGCGGCGTCAACGCCGGCACGGCGTCTATCAACTGCTTCGTGTAGGCATGCCGCGGGGTGTTGAGCAGTTGCGCGGCTGTCCCCAGCTCGACCAGCCGGCCGTGCTGCATGACCGCCACGCGGTCGGCTATCTCGGCGACGACACCGAAGTCGTGCGTGATGAACAGCACCGCGGTGCCCTTGCGCCTTTGCAGGTCGCGAATCAGCCGCAGGATCTGCGCCTGCGTGGTCACGTCCAGTGCCGTGGTCGGCTCGTCGGCAATCAACAGCCGCGGCTCAAGCGCCAGCGCCATCGCGATCATCGCGCGCTGGCGCTGGCCGCCCGACAGCTCGTGCGGGTAGGCGCGCGCTGCCGATACCGGCTGAGGCAGGCCTACTTCGTCGAGCAGCGCCAGTACGCGTTGGTCGATTGCGCCTGCGCCCAGCCCGGTGTGAATGCGAAACATCTCGCCGATCTGGTCGCCAATGGTGTGCAGCGGGTTCAGCGCCGTCATTGGCTCCTGGAACACCATCGCCACTTGCTCGCCGCGTACCTTGCGCATCTGCGCTTCGTCGAGGCCGAGCAGGTCGGTGCCGTTCAATTCGATGCGTCCGCCATCGACCGACACGCCCGTCGGCAGCAAACGCATGATGGCGCTGGCGGCCATCGACTTGCCCGAACCGGATTCGCCCACCAGGCAGAGGATTTCGTTGCGCGCCACCCCGAACGAGACATCCGCGATGGCGTGTTTGCGATCGGCATGAGGTGGCAGCCGCACGCTGAGTGCGTCGATGCGCAGCACCGGCGTATCGTCTCCTGGCGCATCGTCCATCGAATCGACGCTCATGCCTTGCTCAAGCGCGGATTGAGCGCATCGTTCAGCCCCTGGCCGACCAGCGACACGGCCAGCACCGCCAGCAAAATCGCCACGCCCGGTATTGCCGACACGTACCACTGGTTGCGCAGCACGCCGCGGCCCAGGCCGATCAGGTTGCCCCACGAGGCGACGTTCGGGTCGGAAAGACCCAGGAACGCCAGCGCGCTTTCCATCAGGATGGCCAGCGCCATGACTACGCCTGCATAAACGATCAACGGCGGCATCGCGTTGGGCAGGATCTCGCGAAAGATGATCGCCGCATCGCGCAGACCCAAGGTGCGGCAGGCCTGCACGAACTCACGGTTGCGCAGGCTCAGGAATTCGGCGCGTGTCAGGCGCGCCGGCGCCGGCCAGGAAACGACGCCGATCGACAGGGTGACAGTCATCAGGTTGGAGCCGAACACCGCCACCAGCATCAGCAGCAGCAGGAAGCTCGGCACCGTCTGGAAGGCTTCGGTGATGCGCATCAGCACTTCGTCGACCCAACCGCCATAGAAACCCGCGACGGCGCCGACGACGACGCCGATCAGGATCGCTAGTGCCGTGGCCACGATCCCGATGAGCAGCGAGATGCGCGCACCGTGGAAGATCTGCGCGGCGATGTCGCGGCCGGACGAATCGGTGCCCAGCCAGAAGCGCGGATTGTCGAAAGGCCATTGCAGCGGCCGCGCCGCCAGCGCCAGCGGATCGCGCGGAAACAGCCATCCGGCCGATGCCGCCATCGCCAGCATCACGAGAAGCAGCACCAGGCCGATCACCGCGGCCGGGTTGCGAAGGTACAGGCGCAGCAGTCGCATCTATCTGCCCGCGCCGATGCGCGGATCGAGCCGGGCGTAGGCGATGTCGACGATGAAATTGACGGCAATGACCAGCAGCGCCGAAACGAAGACGATGCCTAGCAGCATGTTCAGGTCGCGTTGCATCACCGACTCGTAGGCCAGCCGCCCCAGGCCGGGCAGCGCGAAGACGCTCTCAACCACTACCGATCCGCCGAGCATGGTGCTCGCCTGCAGGCCCAGCAAGGTGACCATCGGCAGCAGCGCATTGCGCAGCACGTGGCGCACGACGACACCGTATTCGGCCAGCCCTTTGGCGCGCGCGGTGCGCACGAAATCGAGTGTCAGCACTTCGAGCATCGACGCACGCATGATGCGCAGGTAGATGGCCAGGAAGCCCAGCCCCAGGGTCAAGGTCGGAAGGATCAGGTAGCGCGCGATGTCGAGCACGCGTGCCATGCCGCTCAAATCCGAGCCGATGGTGCCGAAGCCGCCAGCCGGCAGCCAGCTAAGGTGCACCGCGAACACGACGATGCACATCAAGCCGAACCAGAACGACGGTGTGGCATAGAAGACCAGCCCCAGCGTCGATATCAGGGTGTCGGGCCAGAGGTTGACGCGCCGAGCCGCGATCACGCCCAGCGCCATGCCCGCCGCGAAGGCAAAGGACAGAGCCGAAATCATCAGCAACAAGGTGGCGGGAAGGCGCTCGAGGATGACCTCGAGCACGGGTTTGGCGTAGATCGCCGAATAACCCAGGTCGAGCCGCACCAGCCGCCACAGGTAGTTGCCCAGCTGCACGGCGACCGACGCATCCAGGCCGTAGAAGTGCCGCATCCTTTCGATCATCGCCGGGTCGCCGCCGCCCATCTGCGCGACCAGCGCATCGACCGTATCGCCCGGCGCCAGTTGCAGCAGCAGGAACAGACCGGCGAGCAGGATCAGCAACACCGGCACGCTGGCCAGCAGCCTGCGCAGCGCGAGACCGAACAGGCTCATTTCATTTGCTCATCGCGTTGCCGCTCGACCAGTCGACGCGACTGCACCGCACCAGCGTTGGGTCATTCCTTTATCCACAGATCGGCCCAGCCGCTGGAAATCCAGCGAGGTTGGTTGTGATGGTTCTGCAACTTGTTGTTCGTCACCGAGATCAGCAGCCGCTCGATGGCCATCCACAGCGGGATCTCGGTGTTCACCGCCTTGGCGAACTCGGCGTACAGCTGGCGGCGCTTGCCCGGATCGATCTCGAAGGCCGCGCTGTCGATCAGCTTGTCGATGGCATCGGACTGCCAGCCCCACTGGTTGGTCCACGGCGCGCCCTTCGGGCTGCCAGAGCGGTACCACACGGTGGTCGATACGGCCGGGTCACCGCGATACTGGTGCCAGCCGGTCGCGAGGTCGAAGTTCCAGTCCTTGTAGACGTTGGTCAGGAAGCCGGCGGCGTCGTAGCGCACGATCTCGACGCCGATGCCGACCTGCTGCAGCGACTGCTGCATGAAGGTGGCCCACAGCGCGATGTCCTCGCCCCAAGGCGCCGGCACCAGCCGCAGGCTGAAGCGCTTGCCGTCGCTGCCGCGCTTGTAGCCGGCCGCGTCGAGCAGCGCCTCGGCCTTCTTCTTGTCGAAGGGGTATTCCGGCAGTCCGGTCGGGTAGAACTTCGGCGCGGTGCTCGGGATCGGGCCGGTCGCCGGCTTTGCAAAGCCGAAGAGAAAGTTGTCGCAGAAAAACTTGACGTCCAGCGAGCGGATGATCGCCTCGCGCACGCGGTGGTCGGCAATGAACTTGTTGCGGAAGTTGAACTCGATGGTGTTCATCACCGCGTTGCCTTCGTTGCCACGCGTGGAGACTTCGAAGCGCGGGTCCTTCTTCAGCCGGTCCAAGTCGGCCAGCGCCAAGGCGCCTTCGGGGCTGATCTGGATCTGCCCCGATTCGATCGCCGCCGCAGCGGCGCTCTGGTCGGGGATGAAACGCCACACCAGCTGGTCCAAATACGGGAAACCAGGGCGCCAGTAGGCGTCGTTGCGTACCGCGGTGACGTACTGGCCGCGTTCGTACTTGCTGAACTTGAACGGCCCGGTGCCGATCGGCGCAGTATTGGCCGGGTTCTCCAGCACGTTGGTGCCGGCGTAGATGTGCTTTGGCGCCACGTAGCCCAGGTCGGCCAGTGCACGCAGCAGCAGGTCCAGCGGCATCGGGCGCGAATAGCGGAACACTGCGGTGTTGGCGTCCGGCGTGTCCACCGCGTCCAGGTACAGCTGCAACGTGGTGCCGTAGTTGAGATGCTTCTTCCACATCTCCATCGCCGTGTATTGCACGTCGGCCGAGGTGAACGGCTGGCCGTCGTGCCACTTGACGCCTTCGCGCAGCTTGAAGGTGATGGTCTTGCCGTCCGGCGACGACCGCCACGAAGTGGCCAGGATCGGCGCGGGGCCACCGTTGGCGTCCAGGTCGACCAGCGCTTCCATGATCTTGCCGCTGATGACGTACACGCCGGTGGACGCGCGCAGCGCCGGATTCAGGATGCGCTGCTCGCCACCCATGTGGACTGTGACGGTGCCGCCGCGGCGCGGCGTGGTCTGGGCGTGCAGAAGGCCGGGCACGCTGGCCGCGAGCAGTGCGCTCGGCACGGTGACGATGGCTTTGCGACGGGTGATGGTCATGGGGTTCTCCGGTTCGGGATTGAAATGGCCTCTTGTTCAGGCGGCTTCGAATACCAGTGTCACGCCGTTGGCGCGATCGGCGGCCACTGTGACCGCGTTCGCCGTGCGGGTGCCGTCAGGCCCCACGCCGCGCGCGGCGGCGTCGAGATCAGCGACGCGGCACACCAGAGCGGCCACCCCCTCGTCGGGCAGCTTGGCGCCGTGCAGCGAGGGGTGTCGCGCACTGAACGCATCGGCGGTCATGAAGACGAACTCGCCGCGTCCGGGCGCCGTCGGCACGCTGACGCCATCGTTGATGGGCTGGACTTCGCCTTCGATCAGCTCGGCCAGCTGCGCGGCGGCCTCGGCCGGCTTGGGCGTGACGATCTCCAGCCGCACGATGCCGGTGGTGGTGTTGGCGTGCGACTGCAACTCGGTGATCCATACCGTGTGGCGCGTGCGGTGCTGGCAGGCAAAAATGCGCATGTCGGCCGGCCGCTTTTCGACGGGCCAGTGAAAGACGCTGAACGCGGCCTCGCCGTGGCCACCATTGGGCAGATCCACCGGCCGGCTGAATTCGATGGGCCCGGTCGCTTCGATGTCGCGCGCGCGCAGCGCAGCCACGCCCTCGGCGGCGTCGCGCGTGGTGAAGGCCGCGCGTTCGATGCCCTCGCCGCGGCGTCGCAGGAACTCGCGGCTCGGCATGTTCAGCGGCGTGTCGGCCAGCACACCGAGTAGTTCGACGTAGTCGGTGCCGAACATGATTGTGTAGTTGCCGGTGCCCAGGTGCGCGCTGTGTGTGCCGCGCGGCGACAGCGTGAAGCCCAGCGCGCGCCACCGGTCGGCGGCGGCATCGAGGTCGCGCACCATGACGACGACATGGTCCAGGCCTTCGAGACTGGCAAGCATTTGGTTCTCCCAGAGTTTCAGATTTCGCGGCGATCCATGCGCCGATAGCGCAGCAGCATCAGCGGCGCCACCTTGCGCGTGATGCCGTGCATGGGCAGCGGTGCCGGATCGGTGAAGGGTAACGCCAGTTCGGATTCCGGCGTGCCGCACACCGCCTTGGCGAATTCGCCGCCCAGCGCCACCGCCAGGCCCACCGCACGACCGTTGCAGCCGACCCAGCCCCACGCGTCGGGTCCAAGGCGGTGGAAGCGCGGCATGAAGTCGTTGGTCATGCCGACGTAGCCGTTCCACACCGGGTCGATGTGCACTTCGCCCAGTTGCGGCCACAGCCGCTGCAGCCGCGCCGCGACGGCGCGGCGCAGCCGCTCGGGGCGGTTGAAGGGCAGCACGACGGCGCCGCCGCTGATCAGTCGTTGGCGGGCATCAAAACGCGCGAAATACAGCTCGCCGTGGGTGTCCGAAAGCGCCTGGCGGCCTGGCAACACGGTTTTGCGAATCGCTTCGCTCATCGGCTGCGTGGCCATCTGCCACGACACCACCGGCACCACCTCGCGCGCCAGAGCGGGCGCCAGCGCGCTGGCGAACTCACCCGTGTAGGCGTTGGTGGCCAGCACCAGTGCGCGAGCGCGCACTGTGCCACCGCCGGTACGAACACGCCAACGGCCGTCATGGCGTGCGTAGTCCAGCGCGGGCGTATTCGAATAGATGCGCGCGCCGGCGGCGATCGCCGCGTGCGCCATGCCGCGCGCCAGCGCCAGCGGGTTGATGTGGCCGCCGCTGCGGTTCCAGAAGCCGCCGTGCCACGCGTCGGAGCCGGTCATCGCCCGCGTGCGTGCGGTGTCAAGCAGTTCGACCGGCGCGCCGCGCTGCGACCATTGCCGCACGCGCCGTTCGGCGATGGCGATGCGGCCCGGCGAATGCACCGGCTGAATCCAGCCAGTCTGTTCGGCCTCGGCCTCGATGCCGTATTCGCGAACCGTGTCGAACAGCGTTTGCGCGCAATCGCGCAGCAGCAATACGAAGCGCGCACCGGCATCGCCATGGCGCGCTTCGATGTCCTCGGGATCGGGGCGCGACAGCGTCGGGATCACCTGGCCATTGTTGCGCCCCGAGGCGCCCCAGCCGGGCACCGCGGCCTCGACGACGGCCACCTCGACGCCGGCCTTGCGCAGCTTCAGCGCGGTCGACAGCCCGGTGAAGCCGGCGCCGATGACCAGCGCATCAACATCCAGGTCGGTGTCCAGCGCCGGGCAGGAAGGCCCCGGCGGCGTCACAGTGGCCCACAGGGAGCCGACTTCGGCAGCGGGCATGGCAGTGGTCATCCCATCTCCTCTCGATTCTTGTTCGCCGCGCCGCCGATCAGCGCAGCCAAACATCATGGGTCGTGTCAGTTGCGATCTTAGGGAGTGTCTGAACAAGTGCACCGTGCATGCGTGAACTCGTTAAGACGCTGAGGGAGCGAGCACGATGAGCCAGATCAGTTCTCGGACGCGGAGTAGTACGCGGGCGAGCGCAAGAAGACCCGGCGCGAGGCCTTCCTGGAGGAGATGGAGCAGGTGGCGCGTTAGCGAGCGCCAGTTCGGGCTGGTGAAGGTCAGGTTCTGCCGCCTGGCCAAGAACACCGCGCACTTGGTGACGCTGTTCGCGCTATCGAACCTGTGGATGGCGCGAAGGCAGTTGAAGTGCGCCCGAACACGGAATGAGGCGAACACAACAGGGCGAAAACCGCTCGAAACAGCCGGGGCGTGCCTACGATCCGACCGTCCTCGTGAGCTGACAGGTGGAATGTGCTCGCGTTCTCACGTCGGTCAGACGTTCTCTAGTTGCCGACCAGCCCCCGGCGGATCGCGTAGACCGTCATCTCGGAGTTGTTGGCCAGGCCGAGCTTCTCGAGGACGCGGGCGCGGTACACGCTGACCGTCTTCGGGCTCAACATCAGCTCCTCGGCGATGTCCGAGAGGCGCTTGCCGGACGCGATCATCACCAGCGTCTGCATCTCGCGGTCGGAGAGCTTGTCGTGGGCGTTTTCGACCGCCGGCGTCGTCAGGCTCTCGACCAGCATCTGCGCGATCTCGGGCGTCACGTACTTGCGCCCCTGCGACACGGTGCGCACCGCGCTGACGATGAGCGCCGGGTCTCCACCCTTGTTGACGTAGCCGAATGCGCCGGCACGCAGCGCGCGGATCGCGTACTGGTCTTCCGGGTACATCGAGACGACGAGAACGCGCATCGCCGTGCCCTCGTCCTTGAGCGCGTGCAGCACGTCGAGGCCGCTGCGGCCCGGCAGGTTGATGTCGAGCACGAGCACGTCGGCGCTCTTCTCGCGCATCAGGCTGCGTAGCTCGCCGTAGTCGCCGGCCTCGCCGACGACCTCGATGTCGGGCGCGTCGGAGAGCGTGTCGCGGATGCCGCGCCGTATCAGGGCGTGGTCGTCGCAGAGGAAGACTTTGATCATGTGTGGTCTAGACGTCCGCCCATTGACTGGCGTCGTAGGACTTGTCGGGAGGCTCGGGCTCGTAGGCTGTGTCGGAGACGTCGAGCGGTACGGAGAGGATGAGCGTGGTGCCCTGGGATCCGCTCGACAGGTCGATCCAGCCGCCCACCGTCGTCGCCCGCTCGTGCAGACCCCGGATGCCGAACGAGCGCGCCTTGGCGAGGTCTTCCTGGCTCAGGCCGCGACCGTTGTCGCTGATCTCGAGCGAGATCACGCCGCCGGCGAGCGAGAGGTCGATGCGCACGCGCGTCGCCTGCGCGTGCTTGCTGATGTTGGTGAGCGCCTCCTGGGCGGTGCGGTAGGCCACCAGCGGCACGCCGGCGGGCAGCTCGGGTAGCTGCTTGGGCAGCCTGATCTGGCACTCGATGCCGGTGCGTCGCTCGAAGCGCAGCGCGATCCAGTGCAGCGCCGCAGCGAGCCCCTGCTCGAGGATCGCCGGCCTGAGGTTGTGCATGATCCGCTGGCTCGACTCGACCGCATGCGTCACCGTCTCGATCGCCGACTGCACGCGCGAGACGATCTGCGGCGAGGTCGAATGGCGCGCGATCCAGGCCAGGTCGAACTTCAGTGCGGTGAGCGAGCCGCCGACGTCGTCGTGGATCTCGCGTGCGATCGCCGCCCGCTCGTGCTCGACGCTGGTCTGCAGGTGCTGCGCGAGCTCGTGCAGGCGCTGCTTGGAGGCGATCAGGTCGCGATCGGCCTGGTCGCGGGCTCGCTTGGTCTCGGCGGCGTCGACCGCGTGCAGCAAGGCCGGCACCAGACGCGCGAGGTTGTTCTTCTGCAGGTAGTCGCTGGCCCCGTTCCTCATCGCCTCGACCGCGGTCTCGTCGCCGATCTCGCCCGAAACAAGGACGAACGGGATGTCGCGCATGCTCGCCTTGAGCAGCTCGAGCGCGACCAGGCCGGAAAAGCCCGGCAGGTTGTAGTCGGAGACGACCAGGTCCCAGGGCTCGACGAGCGCTTCGAGGAAGGTCTGCTCGGAATCGACGCGTCGCGTCTGCGCGTTCAGCCCGCCGCGCGCCAGGTGGGCCAGCAGCAGCTCGTGATCAAGCTCCGAGTCCTCGAGATGAAGGACCCGGAAAACGCGGTCCTTGGTCTGCGTCGGCATGTCGACAAGTATGCCGCCGACCTCTTCGCGTCCCCGTGACGCAAGGCCCGATTCGCCCCGGCATCGGGAGCGATTTCGACCGCTTGCGTCTACAAATTCGCGCTCTTCGGACTACAGTTTTCCGGGCTACAGATCGGCGGCCTGGCGCAGGGGCTGCACCACCGGGCGCCTCAACACCTCTCGCAATCCCCACCAGCCAGCCGCCAGCGCGAGCACCGCCCCCGCCGCGGCGCCGGCCAGCGGCACCCAGGGCGACGGGTTCCAGCTGAAGTCGAAGACGTAGCGCGCGAGCGCCCAGCTGACGGCGATGGCGGCGAACGACGCGAGCAGACCCGCGAGCGCGCCGACAC
>JALYSL010000139.1 GCA_030854825.1 Pseudomonadota bacterium | reverse complement strand
CGCGTATCTGCACGACGAAAGACTCGCGAGGCGCAGCGCCCGGCGCCGCGCCGGCGAGGCGGGTCCTGGCGATGACGATGCGCTTGCCGGCGTGGTCGAAGAAAGCGCCAGGGTATTCGGGCGGGGCGACGGCACGAACGAGGTCGTGGACCTGGCGCGCCGTCGCGGTGGCGGGAAGGCGACCGTCTTCGGTACCGCGTCGGCCGAAATAGCTGCCTTCGGCGAGACGCTGCTCGACGAAATCCGAAGTGCCCGCAAGCAAGCCTGGAAGCGCCCGCGCCAGCACGATCTCGGCGGCGACCGTGACCTTGTCGAACACCTGGCGTGCCGTGTCGTCGACCAGGATGGGAACCGCGCACTGGTCGACGATGGCGCCGTGATCGGGCCTCTCGTCCATGACGTGCAAGGTCGCACCGGTTTCGCGCTCGCCGCGCAGGATCGCCCAGTTCACCGGGGCACGCCCGCGGTAGCGCGGCAGCAGGGAGCCGTGCAGATTGAAGGCACCGCGTCGCGCGACAGCGAGCAGGCTCGCCGGCAACATCGACCGGTAGTAGAACGAAAACAGGAAATCGGGGGCGGTCGCCTGGCAGGCCGCGAGCAGAGACGGATCCGAGGCACTGTTGCGGGCGATGCAGGCGAGCCCGTGCTCGGCCGCATACGCGGCCACGCTGGCGAACCAGATCGCCTCGCCGGCTGCGTCGTGATGCGTCACGACGAGGCGAACGTCGACGCCGGCGTCGAGCAGTACCGCCAGGGCGCGGACGCCCACGTTGTGATACGCGAAGACCACCGCGCTCGGCTTCGTGCGCACCGCCTCAAGTGCCATCCGGCTTCTCCAGGACGGCGCGGATCACGAAGCGCGGGCGCATCCGCACTTCCTGAAAGATGCGGCCGACGTATTCGCCCAGAAGACCGATGCCGAACAGCGCCAGCCCGATCAGGAAGAAGGCGATCGCGAACAGCGTGAAGAGCCCGCCCACCTCCGGCCCGATGAGCAGCCGCCTGGCGATCAGCAACAAGACGAGCAGCCCGGCACCGGCCGACACCGCCATGCCGAGCATGGAAAACCATTGCAGTGGCACGACGGAGTAGCCGGTCATGAGGTCGAAGTTGAGACGGATCAGGCTGTACAGCGAATACTTGGAGGCGCCGGCGAATCTTCGGTCGTGTGCGACCTCGATCTCGATCGGGCGGCGCGCGAACTGATAGGCGAGGGCGGGAATGAAGGCGTTCATCTCGCCGCACTGGTTGATCAGATGAACGATCCGGCCGCTGTAGGCGCGCAGCATGCAGCCCTGATCGGTCATGACGATATGGGTGATGCGGGCGCGCAGGTGGTTCATGGCACGGCTGGCGGCGCGTCGCCACCCGGCGTCCTGGCGGCGCGAGCGGATGGAGCCCACGTAGTCATGGCCCGCCGCCATCGCCGCCAACAGTCTGGTGATCTCCTCGGGCGGGTTTTGCAGATCGGCGTCGAGCGTCACGACCCGCTCGCCGCGGCATCGGGCGAAGGCCGCCAGGATCGCCCGATGCTGGCCGAAATTGCCATCGAAGAAGATGACGCGGGTGACCTCGGGCCGCGCCTCGAACTGCCCGGCGAGCAGACGGGCCGAGCCGTCACGACTGCCGTCGTCGACGAAGATCACCTCGTAGGGCACGCCCAAGGCATCGAGAGCCGGATAGAGGCGCTCGAACAGCGCCGGAAGGCCGGGCTCTTCGTCGTAGACCGGGATGACGACGCTGACCTCGATCGTCGCGTCGGCGAGCGGCGCTGCCGCTGCATCCAGATCTGCGCCGCTGCCGGCGACGCTCCGTTGCGTCGGGGGAAAGATCGGCATCGTCATGACAGGGCCCGCAGGATCGCCGTGCACACCCGCTCCACATCGTCGGGTTGCATTGCCGCAAAGAGAGGCAGTGTGACGATGCTCGCACCGATGCGCTCGGCTTCGGGAAAGTCTCCCGGCGCGTGGCCGAGCTCGCGATAGAGGGTGAACAGGTGCATGGCGGGGTAGTGCACGCCGATGCCGATGCCCTGTGCCTTCATGGCCGCGATGAACGCTGGTCGGCTCGCGCCGGGCGGCAGGAGCACCTGGAACATGTGCCAGTTGCTGTGCGCCGCGTCCTGAACCGGCAACTCGAGGCCGAGG
This sequence comes from Pseudomonadota bacterium, assembly GCA_030854825.1. The sequence goes on along the minus strand of JALYSL010000139.1, from coordinate 2,782 downwards.
GCCGGATCGAGTGTTTCGAAGTAGCGGCTGGCGAGTCGACGTCGGGCGGCGTTGAAGGTTTCCAGCTGGCGCAACTGGCCCAGACCGATGGCGGCGGCGATGTCGGTGAGGTTGGCCTTGCCACCGAGACGGTCGACGTCCATCGAGCCATCGGCGAAACGAGTCACGCCTTGCAGCCGAAGCTTCTCGAACGCGGCTGCTTCGAGCTCGTCGTTCATCACCAGGCAGCCGCCTTCGCCGGTCGTCATGTTCTTGTTGGCATGAAAGCTGATGGCGACGAGATCTCCCGAACAGCCGATCTCGCGGCCACTCCAGTGTGAGCCCATCGATTGCGCCGCGTCTTCGACGACGCGCAGCCGGTGCCGCGCTGCGATGTCGTAGAGCCGGCCTCGATCGGCCGGCAGGCCGGCCATGTCGACGGGCAGCAGGGCCCGGGTGCGAGGCGTGATCGCTGCCTCGATCAAGGCCGGGTCGATGTTTCGTGTCGGCCGATCGACGTCGACGAACACCGGGCGAGCGCCGGTCTGCAGGATCACGTTGCCGGTGGCGACCCAGCTGAGCGGCGTGGTGATCACTTCGTCGCCCGGGCCGACGCCGATCAGCCGAAGGGCGAACTCGAGCGCTGCCGTTGCCGAGTTCACGACCCGGACCGGCCGGCCGGCAAAACGCGCCGACAGTGCCTCTTCGAACACGCGGCTTCGCGGCCCCGTCGAGATCCAGCCGGAGCGAAGAACCTCGGCGACCTCGGCGATCGTCTGTTCGTCGATGGTCGGACGGGTGAAGGGAAGAAACCGCGCGTTCGGGTTCAACTCTCGTTTCATTTCTAGACCTTGAGTCCAGATCGAGCCACCAGCGCCACGCCCAGCAGGATGACGCCGATGCCCAACCAGCGCTGCAATGAGACCGCCTCGCCGAAAAGCCAATAGGCGAGCACGGCGTTCAGGACATAGCCGAGCGACAACATCGGATAGGCGACGCTGACGTCGATTCTCGACAGCGCGACGATCCAGACGACGACGCTGACGACATAGCAGGTCAGGCCGCCCAGGATCGCCGGATGAACGACCAGCACGCCAGCGGCGTGGCGCATCGTCGGCCAGCTCGTGATCGGGCCGGAGGCGGTCGCTCCGGCCTTGAGCAAGAGCTGGGCCACGGCGTTCAGGAAGACACCGATGCAAACGATCAGGAAGTCGACAAGGCGCATGTTCTTTTCGGCGTCGTCAGGGTTTCACGACGACGAGTCGGTTGGGGTCTTCGAAGGCGACTCGCATCGCCACGCCTCGGGCGGCCAGCAAGCTGTACGTCGGGCGCGTCATGTAGGCGGCCGCGCGCGGCTCATGTTGCCATCGCACGATGAAGTCATCAAGCGATGGGATCCAGCGGCCAGGTTCCAGCTTCTCGCCGAAGGAGAACTCGTCCTGGTAGTCGACCAGAATGACCGGGCGGCGCAGGTAGAAGGGCAGCGTCTGGTCGTAGGCGCGAACCGCGAATATCGGTGCGTCGGCGCCGACCAGCGGCACGACGACGCGGGCGAGAGCGTCGGCGCTCTTCAGTTGCCCGAACGTGTCATGCGATTGCATGACGACGAGCGTCGCCCCCAGGTGCGCCACTGCGACCACCGCCAGTGCAGGCAGGAAGCGGCCGCGGCGCAGCAGGACGAAGGCGACCAGCGCGCCAGCGAGAAAAAGGGCGGCGCCGATACCGACGCCCGTCTGCAGGGAGCGCACTGCCGCGGCCGGCGTTTGCGAGGAAAACAAACGCGCGAGCTGAGGCAGCAACAGCAGCGCGATCGCCCACAGCAGCGTCGGCACGGCGAGGTACACACAGAAGGCTCGCGGCTGGCCGGTGACGAACGCGCGCCCGGCGAGAAGCGCCAGCGCCGGGAACATCGGCAGGATGTATGAGGAAAGCTTCGAACCCGAGAAGCTGAAGAAGACGAACACGAAGGCCGCCCAGACGAGCAGGAAGCTGAGCGCGAAATCGTCGCGACAGGGCTTGAGAAGCCAGGGCAACGCGGCGGTCCAGGGCAGCGATCCGGCGAGCAGAAAGGGCACGAAATACCACCACGACCCAGTGCGGTGATGCTCGGTGGTGAGGAAGCGATCGACGTGCTCGTGAATGAAGAAGAAGCTCGCAAAGTCCGGGTGGCGCAACGACATCAGCACGAACCACGGCACCGCCACGATCAGGACGACGACGAGCCCGGATCGCCAGCGCAGGTGGCGCCACAGGTCGACATCCCTGCGCCAGAGGCTGTGGATGACCAGCGTTGCGCCGGGGATCAGGACGGCGACGACTCCCTTGGCGAGAATGCCGACGCTGATGCCGAACCAGGCTGCCAGCATCCAGCGGCCGGCCCGGCGCGATGACAGACCGCTGTGCTGCGCCAGCAGCACGCTGCACATCGTCAACGTCAACGCCGCGCACAGGCCGGCGTCGAGCGAGAGGAAGTGGCTGTTGCCACTGATCCACGTCGTCGATGCGGCGATGAGAAAGGCGGCGATGCCGCTGCGGCGGCCCCACAGACGGTCGGCCGTGTAGCCGACGAGCGCGACCACGGCGAGGCCGGCGAGACCCGGCCACAGCCGCGCCGCGAACGCGTTGACGCCGAAAAGCTCATAACTCAAGGCACCGGCCCAATACTGCAGCGGCGGCTTCTCGAAGTAGAGCAGGCCGTTGAGCCGCGGCGTGAGCCAGTCGCCGCTGTCGAACATGGCCAAGGCGAGGCTCGCGTAACGACCTTCGTCGGCACCAATGAGCGAGCGACCGCCGAGCACCGACA
>JALYSL010000135.1 GCA_030854825.1 Pseudomonadota bacterium | reverse complement strand
ACGAACACGCCGTCGAGCACGCCGAGCACCGCCTGCAGCACCCAGATAGTCACGGCGAGCGGCAGCCAGACGAGCAGGCCGGCCAATAGGTACTTCTTCACGTGCGGGGTGGGTCGTCAGCTGCCGGTCTTGCCGGAAGGCGCCGGTGCAGGCGCGGCCGGTGCCGGGCTTGCCGCTGCCGCTGGCGCCGGCGTCGCCGCGGGTGCGCCTTCGGCCTTCTTGGTGCTTTCGCCGCTCTTCGCATCGCCCGACGACGCGGGCTCACCGCTCTTGGATTCGGCCGCCTTTTCGGTGCCTTTCCCGTCGGCCTTGTCGGCCGCCTTGTCGCCATCGGCACCTTCGGCGGCCGTCTTGCCTGACTTGTTGTCGCCGCGAAAGTCGGTCACGTACCAGCCGGAACCCTTCAGTTGAAAGCCGGCGGCCGTGACCTGTTTGACGTAGGTCGGCTGGCCACACGCCGGACAGACCGTGAGCACCGGGTCGGAGAGTTTCTGCAGGGCATCCTGCGCGTGGCCGCAGTTCGAGCAGCGATAGGCATAGATCGGCATCGCGGGCCCCTTCAGGGGTCGTCAAGACAACCCGACAGTATAAATCTCGCGTTGGCCGGGGGCACACCCGCCTGCCGCTGGTGCGAGCCTGCCGCTAATGAAAGCGCAGGAAGCTCGCCCATTGGACGAGGAACAGGCCGATGACGAAGCCGACCGCCACGATGATCACCGCCGTCAGCAGGCGATTGGTGCGCCGCTGTTCGGCCAGCAAGGCCTCGAGCGCGCGCTGCTGCCCGGTCGGCGGCGATTGAAGGGCGGTATGGATCAGGCGCGGCAACTGCGGCAGAAGGTGCACGTAGCGCGGCGCCTCCTTCTTCAGCTGCGCGAGCAGGCCGGGCCAGCCCACCTGCTCCTGCATCCAGCGCTCGAGAAAAGGCTTCGCGGTGCTCCACAGGTCGAGCTCCGGATCGAGCTCGCGTCCCAGGCCCTCGACGTTGAGCAGCGTCTTTTGCAACAGCACCAGTTGCGGCTGGATCTCGACGTTGAATCGACGCGAGGTCTGGAACAGGCGCAGCAGCACCTGACCAAGCGAAATGTCCTTCAACGGCCGGTCGAACTGCGGCTCGCAGACGGCTCGGATCGCTCCTTCGAGCTCGTCGATGCGAGTCGCCGGCGGCACCCAGCCACTCTCGACGTGCAGCTCGGCGACACGCTTGTAGTCGCGATGGAAAAAAGCGATGAAGTTCTGTGCCAGGTAGTCCTTGTCGACCTGGGTCAGCGTGCCGACGATACCGAAATCGAGCGAGATGTAGCGGCCGAAGGTCGCCGGCGCGATCGACACCTGGATGTTTCCGGGGTGCATGTCGGCGTGGAAGAAGCCGTCGCGAAAGACCTGCGTGAAGAAGATCGTCACGCCGTCGCGGGCCAGCTTGGCGATGTCGACACCGGCGTCGCGCAGGCGCTGCACTTGGCTGATCGGCACGCCGTCCATGCGCTCCATGACGATGACGTCGGTGGTGCAGAGATCCCACACCATCTCGGGCACGAGCACCAGGCCGAGGCCCAGCATGTTGCGGCGCAGTTGCGCCGCGTTGGCGGCCTCGCGCACAAGATCGAGCTCGTCGTGCAGGTAGTTGTCAAACTCGGCGACGACCTGGCGCGGTTTCAGTCGTTTGCCATCGGCGAACAGGCGTTCGACCCAGCGCGCCAGCTGGCGCATGAGAACGATGTCGTCCTCGATCGCCGCCAGCATGCCCGGCCGAAGCACCTTGACCGCGACTTCGCGGCCGTCCTTGAGGACCGCGAAATGAACCTGCGCGATCGACGCGCTCGCCACCGGCGCGGCATCGAAGGTCGAGAAGATCGCGTCGATCGGCTTGCCGAAGGCCCGCTCGACGATGGCGCGCGCGACGGCATCGGGAAACGGCGGCACGCGATCCTGCAGCTTGGCGAGCTCATCGGCGATATCAGGCGGCAGCAGGTCGCGCCGCGTCGACAACACTTGGCCGAACTTGACGAAGATCGGCCCGAGATGCTCGAGCCCGAGACGAAGGCGCTCGCCGCGCGGAGTCGACAGCGACCGACCGAAAGTGAGAACCGAACCGAAGCGGCGAACCCAACGCTGACGAAAGCTCGACAGCGCCAGCTCGTCGAGACCGAAGCGAAAAACCGTGACCCAGATGACGACGAGCCGGGCGATGTGCCTCATCGTCGCGGCGGCTCCGCGGCCGGCCGCTGGTTGCGCGGCTCGCCACGTCGCGCGAACTCGTCGAGCTTCCTCGCGCCCTCGCGCAACGCTTTGGCCACAGCGCTGCCGAAGCGCGCGATCTCTCGCGCAGGTGCGTCGCCGACGATGCGCGCGAGGTCTTCCTGCACGTCCCAGCGAAGGTTCTCGATCAGCCAGTTGACGTCGCCGGCGAAGGCGGCGTCGCCATCGACGCTGATCGACGGCCGCTCGCCGGCGATCAGCTTGGCCAAGGCCAGCGCCGGATTCGGGACGGCCACGCCGACACGCAGGTCAGGGGTCATCGGCCCGGGCTCGGCGAGCCACTCGACGAGCCCGGGTGGCGTGATACGGAAGACAAAGGGCGCTGGTGCCGGCAGCATCGCCGGCCAGCCTTCGAACTCGATGCGGATCGTTTTCGCGGCGTGCGCGCGCAGCCGTTCCATGGCCTGGGGTTCGGCGGCGATGACGTGATTGACGAGGAGCACGATCCGCTCCATCACCGATTTTTCCGCGAGCGTTTTCATCGTCTCGAACATGCGCCGATTGTAGGCGGCGGTCATCGGGGCGCGGGGCCATCCAAGCGTCGCCCGCGATCCCGGACAATGTGGCGACGAGTCCGCAATGAAAGTCATCCCCACCCCCATCGAGGGCGTCCTCCTCATCGAGCCGAAGGTTTTCGGCGATGCCCGCGGCTTCTTTCTCGAGAGCTTCAACGACGCGGCTTTCGCGGTCGCCACCGGCCAGCGCGTCGCCTTCGTCCAGGACAATCACTCGCGTTCCGCACGCGGCGTTCTGCGCGGGCTGCATTGGCAGGAGCCGCCGCATGCGCAAGGCAAGCTCGTTCGCGTCACGAGTGGCACGGTATTCGACGTGGCCATCGATCTTCGACCTGCGTCACCGACCTTCGGGCGCTGGTTCGGCGGCGAGCTGAGCGGCGACAACCACCGCCAGCTCTGGATTCCGGCCGGCCTCGCACACGGGTTTCTGGTGCTCAGCGAATCGGCCGACTTCCTCTACAAGACCACCGACTACTACGCACCGATGACGGAGCGCACGATCCGCTGGGACGATCCCGAGCTGGCGGTGAACTGGCCCGACCTCGGCACCGCGCCGCTGGTCTCGACGAAAGATGCGGCGGCGATCTCGTTCGCCGCGTTTCGGGCCGGCAAACGCTGAGCCTCAGCGGCCCGACTCGAGCTGGCGCGGCGGCGTGTATTGGTTGGCACGGGCCAGCGCGAGATAGCGCGAGGCCTCGACGTCGCGCCGGTCGACGTTCCTGAAGTACAGGCTCAACCGATAGGCAGCAATGCCGTTGCCGAGATTTGCCGCGAAGATCATCCAGCGGCCATAGTCGGTGCGCTCGATCAGCGCGCCGCCCGCGCTCGGCGGCGTCAACGTCTCGGCGATGCGCAGCGCCGCGTACTTGTCGCCCTGCAGCGCATGGCGGATGTCTTCGACGACGCGGGGCGGCTGGTTGGCAGTGAGCTTGGCCACATCGAGTTCGAGACGCGCCGTGCGCGCGGCGCTAAGCACGGTCTCCAGGTCCTTGAGGCGCAGGCGCGCGATGTCGGCATCGTCGCCGTCGGGCGTTTTCTGCAGCAGCGCGCGCAGACGGTTAGCCGCCTCTTCGGGCGAGTCGATCGCGCGCACGACGGCGAGCTCGCTGCCTGCCGGCGTCGACGGCGTCGTGGCCGGCGTCGCCGAGGCCGAGGCCGATGCCGCCGATGGCGACCATGCCGGATCGCCGCTGACGTTCGAGGCGAGCTCGGGCTGCTGTGCGTTTTGTCCGAAGACACGAACGATCGTGGGAATCGCGTTGACCCGGCTGGCCACTTTCGCGCGCACGCTCTCGAGCGTGAGCAGGATCGAGCGGTCGGGCGGCGAGCTCGTCAGCTCGGCGACCAGCACTTCGGCGAACAGCGTGTCTTTCTGCGGATCGTTGGGCGCGAAGGCGCGCTTGCCCGGGCCGGTGGCGAAGGCCACGTGACAGCCTTCGGGCGGCAAGGTCTGGTTGTAGCCTTCGCCCGGTGAGCGCGGCCGGTCGGGAGTACGACAGGCATCGACCATGATCACGGTCGCGGCCGGCCCGACCGGGCGCTTCAACTTCGTGAAGATCTCCTTCTCGAGCGAGATGCAGGTCTTCGACAGCTGCGCCGGCACCGCGTTCAGATCGCTGCCGGCGGGCACCAGGAAATTCTCGGCGTTCGATTGAAAGCCGTGGCCGACGAAATAGAACACCGCCGGCATCCCGGGGTCCGCCGCCACGGCGCGCTGCATCTTGTTGACCTCGGTCTGCACCTGCGCCACCGGCACGTCGTGAAACGTCACGACCTCGAAGCCGAAGCGCCTGAGCTGGGTTTCGAGATCGCGAATGCACTTTTCGGCCGGCGGCAAATCCTCTTCGGCCGGGTCGTACGAGGTGTTGCCGACCAGGAGCGCGTAGCCCTTCCTTGCCGTCTGCGCCCGCAAGGCCGACGGCAACGCCAGCACCGACAAGAAAGCGAGCGCGGATTGCAGCAGCCCGCGCCGGCCGGCAACCCGCGCCACGAAACAATCGTCAGTGGCCACAGCTCAGGTCGGCGCCGGCCGGCGGCGTGCAGGATTCGGGCGCCTTTGCAGGCTCGATGATGTCGACCGCCGGCGGCG
>JALYSL010000126.1 GCA_030854825.1 Pseudomonadota bacterium | reverse complement strand
ACGAACAGCACCGCGTCGGCTTCCTTGATTTTTGCTTTGAACTGAGCGACCGAAGTTGGCGGTGATGCTTCGTCGTCCTGATTGAACGGAGGAATGCCGCTGATCTCAACGATGTCGAGCGTCGCGCCAGCGGGCACCAGCTGCTGCGCAGCGCGCAACGCGGCACGGTTGTAGGAAGCCTTACGCAGACTGCCTGCGAGACCGAGAATGCGAATCGGGTTATTCATGATGCGCCCTTTTGGATGGTTGCCGGAGCGCGCGCACAAAGCGCGCTGCAGGACCTGCGTCTACCCGCGACCCTTCCACGGAACGACCGCACGCTCAATACGGCGCATCAGCAGGTCGAACGCATAGGCGACGACGCCGATCACGATGATGCCCATGATCACGATGTCGGTGCGCAGGAAGTTCGACGCGTTGAGCACCATCTGCCCCAGGCCCACGTTGGCCGCCACCATCTCGGCGGCCACCAGCGTCGTCCAGCCGAAGCCGATGGCGATGCGCATGCCGATCAGGATGTCGGGCAGCGCCGACGGCAGGATCACGTGCCGGATCACCTGGCTGTAGCTGGCGCCCATGGAATAGGCGGCGTTGATCTGCTCCTGCGAGGCACTTTTCATGCCGGCGCGCGCGGCCAGCGCCAGCGGCGCGAAGCAGCTCAGGAAGATGAGCAGCACCTTCGGCGTCTCGTCGATGCCGAACCAGATGATGATGAGCGGCAGGTAGGCGAGCGGCGGCAGCGGCCGATAGAACTCGATCGGCGGATCGAAGATGCCGCGCATGACCCGGCTCATGCCCATCGCGATGCCGACCGGGATGGCCGTGATGCAGGCCAGGAAGAAGGCCAGGAAGACACGGAACATGCTGGCCGTGAAGTGCTGCCAGAGCGGCTTGTCGTTCGCCTCGCCCATCAGGTAGAGATAGAACTGCAGGGCCACCGCCTGCGGGCTGGGCAGGAAGAGCGGCTTGACCCAGCCCATGTTGGTGACGAGAAACCAGAGCGCGATCAGCGAGACGACGGTGACGACGCTGATCGTCACGCTCGAGCCTTCGCCCGGCACCTTGAACGCGCTGGTCTTCATCGCCGCCCCGCGATTCGTCGCCGGCGGCACGACCAGCGGCGAGGCGATCGGCACGACCGAGGCGGCGTCAGCGTCGATGTCAGGCATGCGCGGCCTCGCTCGACGATTCGGCGGGCGCTTCGTCGCGGTGGTGAATGATCGCCAGCACCTCTTCGCGCAAGCGAATGAATTCGGGCTCCGACTTCACCTTGCGCGCGTCGCCGTGGGCCAGGAACTGGCGCGAGAAGGGCATGTCGTCGTAGACGTGCGAGATGCGGCCCGGGCTCGGGCTCATGACGATCAGACGCGTCGCCAGAAAGAGCGCTTCTTCGACCGAGTGGGTGATGAAGAAGACCATCTTGTTCGTTGCCGCCCAGGCGTGCAGCAGGATCTCCTGCACCTGCTCGCGCGTGAACGCGTCGAGCGCGCCCATCGGTTCGTCCATCAGCAGCACGGCCGGATCGTTGGCCAGCGCGCGGGCGATGCCGACGCGTTGCTGCATGCCGCCTGAGAGCTCGTAGACGGCGCGCTCGGCATACTTCTCAAGGCCCACCAGCGCAAGCTTCTCGTCGGCCGCCTTGCAGCGCGTGGCGCGTTCGATACCGCGCATGCGCATGCCGAGGGCGACGTTGTCGCGCACCGACAGCCACGGCATGAGCGCGTGTTTCTGGAACACCACGCCGCGATCAGCGCCGGGCCCGACGACCGGCTTGCCGTTGAGCAGGATCTCGCCGCTCGAGGGCGGCAGGAAGCCGGCGATGCAGTTGAGTAGCGTCGTCTTGCCGCAGCCCGAAGCGCCGAGCGCGACGACGAAGTCGCCGCCGTTCATCTTCAGGTTCACCGGCGCGAGCGCCTGCAGCATGCCGCCCTTGACGGCGTAGTTCACCGTCAGGTCGCGGATGTCGAGCGTGGGCATGGGAGTTGGACGGACAGCGGGCTTCGCGATGCGAAGCCCTTCAAGGTTGCTATTTCTTCATTGCCTCGTCGACGTATTTCGTCGTCACGTAGGCGCTGTAGTTGGGCTTGACCTCCTGTATCCGGCCCTGCTCCTTGAGGAAGACCGCGGTGTTGGTCATGGCCTTGGCGGCGCCGCCGCCGAGCCATGTTGCCGAGACCTGTTTCTGCATGTCGGGGAAGCGGTAGAGCTTCATCGCCTCGGGCACGCCCTTGGCGTCGGCCTTGGTCCACTTCGCCACCGCCTTCACTTCGGGCGAGTCGGCGGTCCACTTGGCGGCGTTGGCACGGTACTGGGCGTCGGCCTTGGCCAGGGCCTTGACGAAGGCGACCATGAAGTCGTTGTGCTTTTCGGCCCAGTCGGTGCGGGCGACCATGCCGTCGAAGGTCGGATAGCCCTTCTTGCCGATCGAGCCCGAGGTGGCGATGACCTTGCCGTTGGCCTTGACCTTGGTCAGCACCGGGTCCCAGATGAAGGTGGCGTCGATGTCGCCGCGCTCCCAGGCGGCGGCGATTTCGGGCGGCCGCATGTTCATCACGGTCACCGTCTTCGGATCGACGCCTTCGGCCTTCATGTCGACCATCAGTTGGTAGTGCGAGGTCGAGACGAAGGGCGTCGCGACCTTCTTGCCCTTCAGGTCCTTGACGCTGTTGATGCCCGAGCCATTGCGCGCGACCAGCGCTTCGGCGTCGGCGATGTCGTCGAGGATCCAGAACAGCTTAATGTCCTGACCCTGGCTGGCTGCCGCGGTGATACCGGCCGAGCCGACCTCGCCGATCTGCACGTCGCCCGAGGCCATGGCGCGGATCACGTCGCCGCCGCCACCGAACATGCGCCAGTTGATTTTGTAGCCGGTTGTCTTCTCGAGCTCGCCCGACTCCATGACGATGCGATACGGATCCAGCATGTCCTGGTGGGCGATCGTCACTTCCTTCGTCTGCGCGAAGGCGGTCTGCGTAATCAGGGCGAGCGCTCCGGCGGCCGCCCATGTCGCGAGGGATTTCGTCGTTGTCGTCTGCATGCTCATCGTCGGCTCCGGTGTTCAGGGAAAGATCGGTACGCGCTCGCAGCGCCTGCCGAAGAGTAGCGACTGTGCCTGCAAGGCCCCCAGGGGGGAAGTGCCAGCACGTGCGGCCGCATGGAGCCAGCAACTAGGGGCTTTCCCGCATGCCAGCGCGCGCGTGCACCGTCCCCGGGACGAGCGCGCGGCGGGCGCGCCGGCCTTCAATGCGTCAGGCGTGGCGCCGGCCTCGTC
>JALYSL010000077.1 GCA_030854825.1 Pseudomonadota bacterium | reverse complement strand
CTCGTCGCAAACGAGAAACTCGGGCTCGGTGGCCAGCGCCCGGGCAATCGAGATGCGTTGCCGCTGGCCGCCCGAAAACTGGTGCGGAAACTTTTCTGCGTCAGCCGGAGCGAGGCCTACCGAACCGAGCAACGCGCCGACCCGTGACTGCAGGCGCGCGTCACGCGTGTCCGGCGAGGCGTCGTCGTTCTCGACGACACCATGCTCGCGCAACGGTTCGGCAACGATGTCGCGCACCTTCCAGCGCGGGTTCAGGCTGGCATACGGATCCTGGAAAATCATCTGCATCCGCCGGCGCATGGCTCTCGGGCGTGCGTTGATGGCGGTCGCATCGACGCCGCCGAAGACGACGCGGCCACGCGTCGGCGCGTAGAGGCCGACGAGCAATCGCGCCACGGTGCTCTTGCCGCAGCCCGATTCGCCCACGAGCGCCAGCGTCGTGCCGTGCTCGATCCTGAAACTCACATCGTCGACTGCGTGAACGAACTGCCTGGGCTTGCGATCGACGACGCGATTGAGCCATGGCAGCGAGACATCGAAGGTCTTGGCAAGGCCTTCGACCTCGACGAGCGGCGCCGTGACTTCGAGCGGAAGCGCGCTCACCGGAGTACTTTCGCGATTCGCACTTCGGCGTTCGCTCGCGCGCGGCCCGGCGCGCTCATGCCGCTGCGCGCAGGGGCGCGTCATGCAGCCAGCACGCGGCGCGCGTCGCGCCTGCAGGCAGGAGATCGGGCCGTTCGACGAGGCAGCGATCGAAAGCGTGCGGGCAGCGCGGATTGAAGGCGCAACCGACAGGAATCGCCGTGAGCCGCGGCATGGCGCCGTCGATCTGCAACAAGCGCGCCCGATCTTCATCCATCGCCGGGATGGAGCCCATCAGCCCGGCGGTGTAAGGATGAGCCGGCGCGTGGATCACGGAGGCGACCGGGCCGATCTCGACGATGCGGCCCGCGTACATGACGGCGACCCGATCGCAGGTCTCGGCGATCACACCCATGTCGTGCGTGACGAGCATGACGGCGGCGCCGTGTTCCTTGCAGAGCCGCTTCAGCAAAAAGATGATCTGCGCCTGAATCGAAACGTCGAGCGCCGTCGTCGGCTCATCGGCGACGATGAGACGCGGCTCGCCCGCCAGCGCCAGCGCGATCACCACGCGTTGCCGCATGCCGCCCGAAAACTGGTGCGGATACTGCTCGAGCCGCTCCTCGGCCGCAGTGATGCCGGTTTCCTGAAGCAGACGGATCGCCCGTTGCCGCGCCTCCGAGGGGCTAACGGGCAGGTGTGTCCGAATGGTCTCGATGAGCTGGCGGCCGATGGTGTAGAGAGGATCGAGCGAGGTCAGCGGATCCTGGAAGATGGCGCCGATCGAGCGGCCGCGAACCTTGCGCATCTCTTCATAGGGCAGCGCATCGATACGGCGGCCGTCGAAACGAATCTCACCCGAGGCAATGCGACCCGGCGGGTCGAGCAAGCCAATGATGGCAGCGCCCGTTAAGGACTTCCCGGCTCCCGATTCGCCGACGACACCCAGGATTTCACCGGGCGCGATGTCGAAGGACACGTCGTCGAGAGCGACGAGCGTGCCGCGACGCGTCGGAAACTCGACCCGGAGGTGGCGAACGTCTAGCAGCGGGTCGGGCATGAGCGGCGGGGTCAGGACGAACGAGGTGGCGTGCAGCCGCTGACCGGCTCCTGATAGTCGACTCGCACCGCGAAATCCGAAGACAGCTTGTTCTGCTTGACCGCGACGAGGTAGTAGCGCGTGCAGGGCGCCACCTCAAGAGCCAGGGTCTTCTCCTGGCCGACACCGCCCGCACCTCCGGGAGGACCCTGGACGGTCACCTGGCGCATGCCGGCATCGACGAGTGCCGGTTTGAAGACGTTGTCCTTGCCGTCGACTCGAACGATGGCCACCGGATAGGTATCGATCGGCGTTCGGAAATAGCGATTGCCGTACAACTGCGAGTAGTGGTAGTCGGCACTCGCGCACGCTGTCAGCGCGCAGGCGCCGAGCACGGCGATGGCCGAGAGTGAAATCGATGAATGACGCATGGTCGACTCCTTCACAAGGCGGGGCACACTTCGACCTTCAACGCAGGCGCGGGTTCAATGCGTCGCGCAGCCAGTCGCCGAACAGGTTGATGCTGAGTGCGATCATGACCAGCATCGAACCGGGGAAAATCACCAGCCACCAGGCGCCGCTGAAAAGCTGCTTCTGGCCTTCGTTGATGAAGGTGCCCAGCGAGGGCGAAGTCGGCGACACGCCAACGCCGAGGAACGAGAGCGTGGCCTCGGCCAGGATCGCCGTGGCGACCTGGATCGTCGACAGCACCAGCACGGGACCCATGACATTGGGAAGCACGTGCTTTCGCATGATGCGCAGCGGCGATACGCCGATGACGCGCGCCGCCTGGACGTATTCCTTCTGTCGCTCGACCATCGTCGAGCCGCGCACAGCTCGCGCATACTGCACCCAACCCGGCAGGGCGATGGCGATGATGAGGACGCCGAACGCCAAGGTGTCATGCGCGTTCGGATACATCGTGTGCCCCACTCCGGCGATCAGAAGCGCGATCAGGATCGACGGGAACGAAAGCATGACATCGCAGACGCGCATGATCAGCGCGTCGAGCCGGCCACCAGCGTAGCCCGAAACCAGGCCGAGGGTCACGCCGATCAGAAGCGAGACCAGCACCGAGGCCGCGCCGACGAAGAGCGAAATCCGGGCGCCGTACATGAGGGCGGAAAGCACGTCGCGCCCTTGCTCGTCGGTGCCGAGCAGGTATTTGGTCACTCCGCCGGCCATCCACGCCGGCGGCAACATCGAGTCGCCGAGCTCGAGAGTGGCGAGATCGGTGGGATTGTGCGGCGCGACCCAGCCGGCGAACACGGCGCAGAACACGCAAATGAGCGCAACCGCCGCTGAGCCCATGGCCATCGGCGAGCGGCGAAACGAGTGCCAGATGTCGCCGTCGACAAAACGCGCCCAGCGGCCCGGCGCCATCGCCGAAGAAGCAACCGCTGCAGGCAGGTCCCGGCGCACGGGGCCGATGACGCCGACCGCCCCGGGCACCGCCGACTCGGCTATTTCGACTTGAGCGTCATCCACTTGAAGTACATGTAGTCGTTCGGCAACTGCACCAGGCTCACCTTGTTTGTGAAAGCCCAGGCCAAGGCCTGCTGATGCAGTGGAATATGGCCGATGTCGTCCTGGTGGATCTTGAACGCTTCGCGGATCATCTCGTTGCGCTTCTTCTGGTCGGTTTCCGACTGCACCTTGTGCGTCAGCTCGTCGAACTTGGGATTGCTGTACGAACCGAGGTTGAACTGGCCCTGTCCCTTGTCGGTCGGCGTCGCCATGATGTTGGTCATCGTGTCGTGCGAGTCGACGGTGCTCGGTGTCCAGCCTAGCAGGTAGAAGCTGGTGTCGCGGCGCAGGATCTTCGGGAAATAGGTGACCTTGGTTTCCGCCTGCAGATTGATCTTGACGCCGATGCGAGCAAGGTTCGCGGCCACCGCCTGGCAGATCGCCGAGTCGTTGACATAGCGATCGTTCGGGCAATTCATCGTCACTTCGAAGCCGTTTGGATAGCCGGCCTCAGCGAGCAGCTTCTTCGCCGCCTCGGGGTCGTAAGGCAAGCGCTTGTTCATATCGGGCTGAAAGCCTCGAACGGCGGCGCCCACCATCAGCGCCGTCGGGATCGCGGCGCCACGCATCACCTTGTTCTTGATCGTCTCTTCGTCGATGGCCTGGTAAAAGGCGCGCCGCACGCGAACGTCCTTGAACGGGTTCTTGCCCTTGACGTTACTGAAGAGCAACTCGTCGCGCTTCTGGTCCATGCCCAGAAAGATGGTCCGCAGCTCCGGCCCCTGCAGCACGGTGAAGCCGCCCGCCGACTTGATGCGTTCGATGTCCTGCAGCGGCACCGGTTCCATCACGTCGGTCTCGCCCGAGAGCATGGCGGCCACGCGCGTCCCATCGTTGCTGATCGGCGTGAAGACGATCTCATCGATGTTGCTGTCGTTCTTGCCCCAGTAATTGAAGTTGCGGACCAGCACCGTGCGAACCGACGGCTGGCGCTCGCGCAGCCGCCAGGGACCCGTGCCGTTGGCCTTGAAGCTCGCCGTGTTCTCGATGCCCTTGCGCCGGTCGACCGGATGCTCGGCCTTGTTGTCCTCGCACCATTTCTTGCTCATCATGGCGAGCGTGGTCAACGTGTCGGGCAGGATCGGATAGGGCGTCGTCGTCTCGATCTCGACGGCGTACTCACCGACCTTGCGCACTTCCTTGATCGGATTGGTGTATCCCTTCATGTCCGAGCCATCGCCCGCGGCGCGCTTGAAGGTGAACACCACGTCGTCTGCGGTGAACGGCGTGCCGTCGTGGAATTTGACGCCTTGGCGCAGGTCGAAGCGCCATACCGTCGGACTTTGCTGCGTCCACTTGGTGGCCAGGGCCGGGGTCAGGCCCATCGTCTTGTCGCGTTCGACCAGTGGCTCGTAGACGTTGCCCGTGAAGCTCAGCTGCAGGCTCTCGTTCAGCGAGTGCGGATCCATCGACTGCACGTCGCCCTGGTTGGACACACGCAAGGTGACAGCCTGTGCCACGCCGACAGAGAGCGCCAGCGCCGTGGCGAGAACGAAGGGAACGATTTTTTTCATGCGAAGCCTTTGGTGAACGGGACTGGGATTCAGTGGGCGCCTGCGGATTTCTCCACGCGCAGCCGCGGGTCGACGGCGAAATAGAGCAGGTCGACGACGAGGTTGATGAGGACGAAGATCAGGGCGATCAGGCACAGGTAGGCGGCCATCACCGGAATGTCGGCGAAATTGACGGCCTGAATGAACAACAGGCCCATGCCAGGCCACTGGAACACCGTCTCGGTGATGATCGCGAACGCGATGAGCGAGCCCAGTTGCAGGCCCGTGATCGTGATCACGGGAACGAGCGTGTTTTTCAGTGCATGGCCGAAATAGACCGCACGGTCCGACAGGCCGCGTGCACGTGCAAACTTGATGTAGTCGGCACGCAGCACCTCGAGCATCTCCGATCGGACCAGTCGCATGATGAGTGCGAGTTGGAACACCGCCAGAGTGATGGCCGGCAGAATGATGTGCTTGAGACCGTCGACTGTCGCCAACCCGGTGGTCCAGAAGCCGAAGGACACGACTTCGCCACGCCCGAAGCTGGGCAGCCATTTCAGCGTCACTGCGAAGCCGAGGATGAGCAAAATGCCGATCAAGAAGGTCGGAAGCGATACACCGATCAGCGAGAGCGTCATCATCGCCTGCGACAGGAATGTGCCGCGCCGCAGGGCTGCATAAACACCCATCGGGACGCCGAAGACCAGCGCGATCAAGGCCGCGAGCAAGGACAGCTCGAGCGTCGCTGGTAGCCGCTCGGCGATCAGCGACGAGACTTTCCGCCCTTGGCGCAGGCTCAATCCGAACTCGCCACGCGCGGCGTTACCGATGAAGTGCACGAACTGGACCGGGAAGGGCTGATCGAGACCCAGGTCGGAGCGCAGTTGGTGGCGCTGCTGCGGGGTCGCGTCCTGGCCGAGGATGTTGGTCACCGGGTCGCCGACGTACTGGAACAGCATGAACGCGATGAATGCGACCGTCAGCATCACGAGCACGGCCTGCAGGATTCGGCGAAGTACAAAGGCGAGCATGAGGGGAATGTCAGGCAATTCGTCGCCGCCGGAGGCCACCCTCTATCAGAGCAAAACACGCGCCATGCGTCAAAGGGGATTGCCCGCACCACATCTGCTA
>JALYSL010000070.1 GCA_030854825.1 Pseudomonadota bacterium | reverse complement strand
GGTCGTACTCGCTCGCTTCGGTGGGGTAGAGGCCCGCGAACACCTGCGGCTGGATTTCCTTGAAGCCGGGCAGCGCTTCGCTGGCGACGCCGAGATTGTTCGGCAGCTTCTTTTCGAGCGTGATCGTGTCGCCGACCTTGGCCGCCTGCAGCTCCTTGATGCCGGCGATGACGAATCCGACCTCGCCTGCCGAAAGACGCTCGCGCGACACCGAGTTCGGCGTGAAGACGCCGAGCTGCTCGGCGCCGAACACGGCGTCGCTGGCCATCAGGCGGATCCGCTCGCCCTTCGACAGCGACCCGTCGACGACTCGAACCAGCATGACGACGCCGACGTAGTTGTCGAACCAGGAGTCGATGATCATCGCCCGCAGCGGCGCGTCGGGCCGGCCGCGCGGCGCCGGCATCCGGTGCACCACCGCCTCCAGGATGTCGTCGATGCCTTCGCCCGTCTTGGCGCTGCATGGAATGGCGGCATCGGCATCGATGCCGATCACGTCCTCGATCTCGGAGCGGGCCCGCTCCGGGTCGGCTTGCGGCAGATCCATCTTGTTGAGCACGGGAACGACCTCGACGCCGAGCTCGAGCGCGGTGTAGCAGTTGGCCACGGTCTGCGCTTCGACACCCTGACTCGCGTCGACCACGAGAAGCGCACCTTCGCAGGCCGAAAGCGAACGACTCACCTCGTAGGAGAAGTCGACATGGCCGGGCGTGTCGATCAGGTTCAGCTTGTAGGTTCGACCGTCTTGCGCCGTGTATTGCAGCGCCGCCGTCTGCGCCTTGATGGTGATGCCGCGCTCTCGCTCGATGTCCATCGAATCGAGTACCTGCTCTTCCATCTCGCGATCGGTCAAGCCACCGCAGCGCTGGATCAGGCGATCGGCCAGCGTCGACTTGCCATGGTCGATGTGGGCGATGATCGAAAAATTGCGGATCAGATCCATGCTCACTGCGTTGATGAAAAGCGCCAACTTGGAACCACAACGGCGCAGCCGTTGCGTCGAACGCTAACTTCGCGCAGCGAAGTTAGCGTGGCGAAGCCACGCGGCGAAAGACAAAAAAAAGGCACGTCGAACGAATGACGCGCCTTCCAACAAAACGTATGGCAACTGCTTGCTGGGATTTCATTGTAGCCAGAAGGATCCTGCGCAAAGCCGCGCCAGCGCTTGATTTCTCGTCGTTGCGGGGCGCCAACAAGAATTCTATCAACAGCTTATCCACAAATGCCTGTGGATGGTCTGGGGGCAATTGAGGCGGCCGACTTGGCCGCCATTTCAAGCGGGCAAATGGCTACCTTGAACGAAGTCCACGAACGCCACTGAGCCAACGCTCCACGAGAAGTGTGCCAGCACTGACTCCTGAACGAGGTATAAACCCTTGCTCGTCGGTTCGTCAATGGGCCGGGCGCAAGATCAGGAAATTGGCAGCGTCGCCGCGCCGAACCAGCAACGTCACCGGCTTGGACTTGTCGAGCTTGGCCATAGCGGCGTCGAATTGCCTTGCGCTGACCACTTCGATGTTGTCGATCGTGACGATCACGTCGCCCTCACGAACGCCGGCCCGCGCCGCCGCGCCCTCGGCTGTCTCGACGCGAACGCCGTTCTTGACCTTGAGCTCGCGCTTTTGCGCATCCGTCAGATCGGAGACAGCCAGGCCGAGCGTGCCCACCGGCGCCGCCGGCTTGGCGTTTTCGCGATCTGGCGCACGCCGCGTGGCAGCCCTTTCCGGGTCGAGCTCGGCGACGACGACCGGCAGATCGCGGTAACTGCCGCGCCGAAAGACATGCAACGTCGCCTTGTTGCCGGGCTTGATGCTGCCGACGATGCGCGGCAGCTCGACCGAGCTCTCGACCGCCTTGGCATCGACCTTGGTGATGATGTCGCCGGCTTCCACGCCGGCCTTGTCCGACGGACCGCCGGCCTCGACGGTGCGCACCAGCGCGCCAGTGGCCTTGCCGAGCCCGATCGATTCGGCAACCTCGGGCGTGACCCGGTCGATGACGACGCCGATTCGCCCGCGAATGACGCGGCCGCCGGCGCGCAACTGGTCGGCGACGCGAATTGCCTCGTCGATCGGAATGGCGAACGAGATGCCCATGTAGCCGCCCGAGCGGCTGTAGATCTGCGAGTTGATGCCGACCACTTCGCCGCGCATATTGATGAGCGGACCGCCCGAGTTGCCGGGATTGATCGGAACGTCGGTCTGGATCAGCGGCAGCAGGTCGCCGGTGTCGCGCGATTTCGCGCTGACGATGCCGGCGGTCACCGAGTTCTCGAGGCCGAACGGCGAGCCGATGGCCATTACCCACTCGCCCACCTTGAGCTTGCCGACGTCGCCGATGCGCACCGTCGGCAACCCGCTCGCCTCGATGTGGACGAGGGCGACGTCGGACTTCTTGTCGGCGCCGACGACCTTGGCCTTGTATTCGCGCTTGTCGGTCAGCGTAACGATGACCTCGTCGGCACCCTCGACGACGTGCGCATTGGTCATCACGTAGCCGTCGGCGTTCAGGATGAAGCCTGAGCCGACGCCGCGCGGCTGCGGTTCGCCGTCGCCGTCGCCCGGTTGCTGCGGCGAACGCGGGTTCGGCCGGTTCGGCATCGGGATGCCGAAGCGGCGAAAGAATTCGAGCATGTCTTCGTCGATGTCGCCGCCGGGCGCCATGCGCGAGGCTCGGCTGCGCTCGGTCGTGCGGATGTTGACGACCGCGGGCCCGACCTTTTCGACCAGCTCGGTGAAGTCGGGCAAGCCCTGCACGATCACCGGGGCGGGCGCGGCTGCGTGCGCGGCCGACGCGATCAGCCCCAGCGAAAGAGCCAGAGCGCCGAAGCCGATGCGGCCGGCCACGATCAGCGGCGAAAGGGATTGCAGTTGCATGCGGGACATCCGTCGGTCAGGTGATTCGGGGCGCGGAAACGATGGAGTGTGCCGTGCCGGCGAAATCGCCGCGCGGCTACGGCTTCTTGCGCTCGAGCGCAGCCGCGAACATCTTCAGTGTGGCCGGCGGCGTGTCGCCGATCACCGTCACCCACCAGTTGCCATGGCGCTGCGTCAGCGTCTGCGTCGCGCCGAGCGCGGCCAGCATCGGCTGACCGTGGCGGTCGGCGCGATACGGCTCGATGAAGACCGAGACATACGTCAGCCCGTCCGAGAAGATCGTCTGGATCACCGGAGGTAGCGCCGGCTCGGTGCTCGCCTCGCGCGGGTTTTCGATCTGGCGGCTGACGCAGCTCACTTCCTTGAACCCGGGCGCCAGCCGGCGCAAAGTCCAGCCTTCGCTGTCGAGCCGGGTCGGCGTGAGCACCGGCTTGACGATGCGATAGCCATCGAGCTTGCGCATCCCCTGCATGATGCTTTCCGGTTTCGGGCGCACGCCGATCGACACCTCGGAGAATGCCGATGTCTCGAGGACGTTGCCTTGCTCGCCGATGACATCGACGCGGAGCAGCAAGCCCGAGTCGTGATCGGCCCACAGGCGATAGCCATACCGGTAGCCGTCGCGCGCTTTGACGGCAAGCACGTTGGCTTCGTGCCCGGCGACCCGATCGAGCCCTTCGGCCTGTACCTCGTACCACTCGCCCAAGCCATCATCGCCCGCCTGGAGCAGCGCCGGAAAGGAATTGAGCAGGCCGCGCTGCTCGATCATCGCCACATGACTGGCCGGCCAGACGGTGTGAACGACGTCGTTGTGGCGAAAGACCTTGCGTTGGCGGCCATCGAGCGACTCGATGCGCTCGTACTGATTCGGCCCCTCATAGAAATGCGAGATGCGGGCGCTGGCGACGCTGCCGCCGCCGCTGACGACGAAGGTGCCTTGAAAGTTGCGATGGCTCGCCGCGTCGTGAATGCGGAGCAGCCAACCGCGCACTTCACTGGCGGGCGCCGACGCCTGTCCCGCCGCCGTTGCCGCCGTGGCGCCCAGTAGCGCCGCGCAGGCGAGCGTGAGCGGAACGAGCGAACGCGGCAGCATGAAGAGCGGTGGCTTCAGGATCAGCGAGAGTCGGACTCTACGGTGGCGCTGCGCAGGAAGGCCGAAGGCAAGCCGAGCGCCGACGACCCCGAAAACTGCTTGTGCGCGGCCAGGTAGCGATCGAGGCGGGCGTCGCGGATCAGCTTGCCGTTCATGACGACCGTCATCGAGCCGACCGGTTCGTTGATCGATGCAGTGCGCAGCGACGGGTCGACGGCCGCCACCGGCATCGCATCGGCAAGCGTGACAGCCGGCGCGCCGGTCGGCGTCGAACCGGGCGGCCGCAACACCGTGAATGTTCCGACGACGAGCACCAGGCCGGCCGCCATCGCCGACGGAAGCAGCCACCGGTGGGTTCGCAAGGTGGCCAAGGTCGACGCACGCAGCGGCGCCGGCGGTGTTGCCAGCGGCGCCGGTGCGAAGACGATCGGCTCGGCGGCGAGCCGAGCCCGCAGCGAGACGAGAAACTGCTCATCACGGACGGCGCCATCGGCAAGGCCATCGGAGCGAAGAACGTCGCCGATCAGGTGATAGGCGTGCCAGGTGCATCTCGCCTGCGCGTCGCTCTTCCAATCCTTGCATGCGGCCGCCGTGGCCGCACCATCCAGCGCGCCATCGACCAGCGCCGACAACCGCTCCGCATTCACACCGTCGATCGCTTCTGAAGCCATGTCGCTCTCCACTTCATACCTGAACCTGGACGGCGAGCCGATCGACTCGCTGTTCCTGCCCTGCGTCACCAGCGCTCGCCTTCACGGGTATCGAGCAAGGGGCGCAGCCGCGTCGCGATCGCCTCGCGTGCCCGAAAGATCCGAGAGCGAACCGTCCCGATCGGGCAGTTCATCAGCTCGGCGATTTCCTCGTAGGTGAGGCCTTCGATCTCGCGCAAGGTGATCGCCTGGCGTAGCTCTTCGGACAAGCCTTCGATCGCAAAGTTCACTGCCGCGGCGATCTGTTTGCTGGCCAGCACGGCCTCGGGCGTCTCGCCGTCGCTCAG
>JALYSL010000069.1 GCA_030854825.1 Pseudomonadota bacterium | reverse complement strand
GGTCCTCGTTGTCGACGGCGTCGGCAATGGCGATGGCCACGCCCTGCGCCGCCAGCGCGTCGAAACGCGCCAGGATCGTTTCCGGCGACATGCCGGTCGCGCGATGCTCGACGAGCCCGACCCGGCGCGGCGCCCTGCCCACTCGTGGCGCCGTCGCGATCTGCGCCTGCAGCACGCGCACGAGGTTGGCGTCGGTCATCGGCGTGAGCGGGTGGTGGCGCATGCCGCTCTCGCTGAGCAGCGCATCGCCGACGAAGAGATGGCCCTTGAACACCGTGCGGCCGTTGTCGGGGAAGGCCGGGGTGGCGATGGTGAAGCTGCAATCCAGCTCGTTCATCAGTGCCTCGAGCACCGGACCGATGTTGCCCGCGGGCGTGGAATCGAACGTGGAGCAGACCTTGAAATAAATCTGGCTGGCGCCCCGGCTTTTGAGGAAGCGGCAGGCGGCGAGCGACTGCGCCACCGCGTCGGCGGGCGGCGTGGTGCGCGACTTGAGCGCGACCACGATCGCATCGACATCGGCATCGACATCGGGCACGGAGGCATCGCCGGGAACGCCGATCGTCTGCACCACCCGCATGCCGGCGCGCACCAGGTTGTTGGCGAGGTCGGTCGCGCCCGTGAAGTCGTCGGCGATGCAGCCGAGCCGAAGCGTCATCGCTTCGCGGCCGGCAGCTCGATGCCGGGAAAGATCTTGATCACCGCCGAGTCGTCTTCCTTCGCATAGCCCGCCGTCGAGGCCTGCATGAACATCTGGTGAGCGGTGCTTGCCAGCGGCAGCGGAAACTTGCTGGCGCGCGCGGTGTCGAGCACGAGGCCGAGGTCTTTGACGAAGATGTCGACGGCCGAGAGCGGCGTGTAGTCGGCGGCCAGCACGTGCGCCATGCGGTTCTCGAACATCCAGCTGTTGCCGGCGCTGTGCGTGATCACCTCGTAGAGCGCCGCGGCGTCGACGCCCTCGCGCAGGCCCAGCGCCATCGCCTCGGCGGCGGCGGCGATGTGCACGCCGGCGAGCAGCTGGTTGATGATCTTGACCTTGCTGCCGTTGCCGGCGCGGTCGCCGAGCCGATAGACATTGGCGGCCATGGCAGCGAGCACCTCGCCGCAATGCGCATAGGCCGCGGGCTTGCCGGCCGTCATCATCGTCATCTCGCCCGAGGCCGCCTTGGCCGCGCCGCCAGAGATCGGCGCGTCGAGGTAGTGGAGCTGCATCGCCTCGAGCCGGGCCTCCAGCGCGATCGACCAGTTCGGGTCCACCGTCGAGCACATCACGAAGACGCTGCCCGCCGCCATCGTCGCGGCGGCGCCGTTGGCGCCGAACAGCACGGCTTCCGTCTGCTGCGCGTTGACGACAACCGAGACGATCACCTCGCATTGCCGAGCCACGTCGGCCGGCGTGGCACAGGCGACACCGCCTTCGGCTGCGAAGGCTTCGGCGGCACCGGGCCGCGCGTCGCAAGCGCACACCTGGTAGCCGTGGCGCCGCAACGACCTGGCCATTCCCGAGCCCATGGCGCCCAGGCCGATCACTCCCACGTTGCTCACGATGCACTCCCCTTGGCGATCGAGCCAATGGTAATGGGCCGCTGTCCGCGCGGCGTGGCTGGCTGGATGCCTGGCTGCTACGCCGCAGCCAGCGTCTCGACAGCCGTTGCCCGCGCCAGCACTGCCTTCAGCGCCGCGCCCGTGTGGCTCGCCGCCAAGGTGACCAACCGCTCCGGCACGGCCTCTGCCACCACGCGCCCGCCGTTCACACCGCCCTCCGGCCCCAGGTCGATGACCCAGTCGGCTTCCGCGATCACATCCAGGTCGTGCTCGATCACGACGACGCTGTGGCCGCCGTCGACCAGCCGGTGCAGCACGCGGATCAGCCGCTCGACGTCGGCCATGTGCAGGCCGACGGTGGGCTCGTCGAGCACGTAGAGCGTGTGCGGCACCTTGTTGCCGCGCCGCGTGATGTCGTCGCGCACCTTGCTCAGCTCGGTCACGAGCTTGATGCGCTGCGCCTCGCCGCCGGAAAGCGTGGGCGACGGCTGGCCGAGCGTGAGGTAGCCCAGGCCGACGTCCTTCAGCAGCTGCAGCGGGTGAGCGATGTTCGGCATGGTGCCGAAGAAATCGACGGCTTCGTCGACCTCCATCTTCAGCACGTCGCCGATGCTCTTGCCGCGCCAGCTCACGGCCAGCGTCTCGGCGTTGAAACGCTCGCCGTGGCAGACGTCGCAGAGCACCTTCACGTCGGGCAGGAAGCTCATCTCGATGGTGCGCAGGCCCTGGCCTTCGCAGCCGGGGCAGCGGCCTTCGCCGGTGTTGAAGCTGAAGCGGTTCGGCAAGTAGCCGCGCGCCTTCGCCTCGAGCGTGTCGGCGAAGAGTCTTCTGATCGTGTCCCAGAAGCCGATGTAGGTGGCCGGGCACGAGCGCGGCGTCTTGCCGATCGGCGTCTGGTCGACCTCGAGCACGCGGTCGATGTAGCCCCAGCCGTCGATCTTCTCGCAACCCTGCCAGTTCGGCCGCGCACCGCGGGTGTTGATGAACTGCAGGTTGGCGAGCAGCACGTCGCGCGCCAGGGTCGACTTGCCCGAGCCGCTGACGCCGGTGATCGCCACGAGGCGCTTCAGCGGAATGTCGACGCTGACGTCTTGCAGGTTGTGCAGCGTCGCCGAGCAGATTGTCAGCAACGGGTTGGTGGCGCTCTCCCGCCGCACCGTCGCGGCCGTCACCGGCGCGACGACGCGACGCGCCTGCAATGGGTGCACGAGCGGGTGCGCGAGAAAGCGGCCGGTGACCGAGTCGGCCTGCGACGCGAGCTCGGTGGCGCTGCCTTCGGCAACGAGGCGGCCGCCACGCTTGCCGGCGCCGGGGCCGATGTCGATGATGTGATCGGCGGCGCGGATCGTCTCTTCATCGTGCTCGACGACGACCAGCGTGTTGCCCTTGTCGGCCAGGTTCTTCAACGCGCCGAGCAGGATGGCGTTGTCGCGCGGGTGCAGGCCGATCGTCGGCTCGTCGAGCACGTAGCAGACGCCCTGCAGGTTCGAGCCCAGCTGCGCCGCGAGGCGGATGCGCTGCGCCTCGCCGCCCGAGAGCGTCGGCGCGGCTCGGTCGAGCGTGAGATAACCCAAGCCCACTTCTTCCAGAAACTCCAGCCGGCTCTTTATCTCGGTGACGACGTCGCGCGCGATCTCGCCCTCGCGGCCCACCAGCGCGAGCTTCTCGACCCATTGCCGCGCGTCGGCCACCGACCACTGGGCGATCCAGGCGATCGACTTGTCGTCGAAGGTGACGGCGCGCGACGCGAGGTTGAGGCGCGTGCCGGCGCACTCGGGGCAGGCTTCGTCGACGATGCCTTCGACCTCGGCCTCTTCCGCCGGGAAGCTCTGCTCGCGGCCGCGATCGTCGTCGTCGCGGACGGAATCGTCGTAGGCCTTGCGCTGCTCGCGCGTCAGCTTCAGGCCGGTGCCGACGCAAAGCGTGCACCAGCCATGCTTGCTGTTGTAGCTGAACATGCGCGGGTCGAGCTCGGGATAGCTGGTGCCGCAGGTCGGGCAGGCGCGCCGCGTCGAGAAGACCTTGACGTTGCCGACCTTCCTCGTCGGCGTGCCGGCGACCATCGCGCCGCGCAGGCCGGTGAGCGGCGAGAGCAGGTGCATGACGCCCTTGCCGACGTCGAGCGCCTTGTCGAGAAGGGTGCGCAGAGCGACTTCGTTGGCCCGGTCGACGATCACGTCACCCACGGGCAGCTCGAGCGTGTGCTCCTTGAAGCGATCGAGACGTGGCCACGGATCGACCTTCATGAACTCGCCGTCGACGCGCAGGTGGGTGTGGCCGCGTGCCTTCGCCCACTTGGCGAGGTCGGTGTAGACGCCCTTGCGCGCCACAACCAGCGGCGCCAGCACGCCGACGTGCTCGCCGACGTGGTCGCGCAGGATCTGCGCCGCGATGGAGTCGACGCTTTGCGGCTGCACCGGCGTGCCATCGACGACGCAGTGCTGCAGGCCGAGCTTGACGTAGAGCAGGCGCAGGAAATGCCAGACCTCGGTCGTCGTCGCGACCGTGCTCTTGCGGCC
>JALYSL010000066.1 GCA_030854825.1 Pseudomonadota bacterium | reverse complement strand
GTCGAGAAGGGCACGCCGGGGTTCCGGGTCGGCCGCTCCCTCGAGAAGTCGGGGTGGCTGTCGTCGGACACCGCCGAGCTGGTGCTCGAGAACTGCCGCATCCCCGCCGCCCATCTGCTCGGCGAAGAAAACCGCGGCTTCTATTCGGTCATGAAGAATTTCCAGACCGAGCGCATCGCCCTTGGCGCCATGGCAATCGGCCACTGCATGCAGGCGCTGAAGGTGACGCTCGATCACGTGCGCGAGCGCAAGGCCTTCGGCGAGACGCTGTTCGACAAGCAGGTCGTGCGCCAGCGGCTGGCGATGCTCGACGCCAAGGTGCGTGCCGCGCGCTCCTTCATGTACCACTGCGCCTGGCGCGTGACCGAGGGCCACGACGTGGTGCAGGAAGTCTCGATGCTGAAGGCGCTGACTGGCGAGCTCGTCAACGAGGTGGTCTCCGGCTGCCAGCAATTCCACGGCGGCATGGGCTACATGCGCGGCACGGTGATCGAGCGCCTGTGGCGCGACGCACGGGTGCTGGCGATCGGCGGCGGCGCCACCGAGGTGATGCTCGATGAAGTCGCCAAGCGCTACTGATTTTCGCTCGTACTTCCTGTCGCTGGCGCGCTATCACGTCTGGGCCGCCGAGCGGCTCTGCGAGAAGGTCGAGATGGACGACACCCGCTTCCCGGGGCGAGCTCGACTACCTCACGCCCCAGGGCGTGCCGCAGTCGCTGCCGTTAGCGCCAACGCTCGGCCACGTCTTCAATCACGCCACCCACCTCTGCGGTCAGATCACCACGGCGATCCACGCATTCGGGCACGTGCCGCCCGAGCTCGACAGGGTGATCCTGTTGCAGGCTGAAAGCAGGGAAGTAACCGCATGACCCCCTCCACCACCACCACGCTTCGCATCGAGCGCTCGGGCCCCGTTGCCCGTGTCTGGCTCGACCGGCCCGACGTCCGCAATGCGCTGAACGGCGTCCTCATCCGTGAGCTCGCCGCGGCGTTCGCATCGCTCTCGGCCGAGGACACTGGCGTGCGCGCGATCGAGCTCGGCGGCAGCGGCAAGGCGTTCTGCGCCGGTGCCGACCTGGCCTTCATGCGCGAGGTCGGCAGCTACACATGGGAGCAGAACCGCGCCGACGCCGAGGTGCTGGCCGAGATGCTGTGGACGATGTACCGCTGCCCGATTCCGGTCGTCGCCCGCATCCATGGCGACTGCTACGCCGGCGGGCTGGGCATCGCTTCGGTGTGCGACATCCGCATCGCCGCCGACGTGGCCACCTTCTGCCTCAGCGAGGCGCGGCTCGGCCTGCTGCCGGCGACGATCAGCCCCTACGTCGTGCGCGCCATGGGCGAGCAGGCGGCGAAGCGCTACTTCGTGACGGCCGAGCGCTTCAGCGCCGCCGACGCGAAGGCGATGGGCTTCGTGCACGGGGCCTGCACGGCCGACGAGCTCGACGCCAAGGTCGACGCGATCGTCGCGACGATCGTCGCCAACGGGCCGATGGCCACTCGCGCCTGCAAGCAGCTCGTGCTCGACGTCGCCGGCCACGAGATCACGCCCGCCCTGCGCGCCGAGACGGCGCGACGCATCGCCGACATCCGCGCCAGCGCCGAGGGCAAGGAAGGCGTGCAGAGCTTCCTCGACAAGCGGAAGCCGAACTGGGTCGGCGGAGGCGCCGGATGAATCCGGAGCCAGACGCTCAAGCCGTGACGATTCGCCACGAGCTTTTCTACGCGGGGGGCGATGATCTCGGCCGGGCGCCACGACGGCGCGTGAACATGAGGAGAATGCCATGCTGCCCTCGAAGGTGACATTGGTCGACGTCGGCCCGCGCGACGGACTGCAGAACGAAAAACAGACGGTCGATTCGGCCGTCAAGATCGAGCTCGTGCACCGGCTGCAAAGCGCCGGGCTGCGCGAGATCGAGGTCACCAGCTTCGTCAGCCCGAAGTGGGTGCCGCAGATGAGCGACAACGCGGCCGTGCTCGCCGGCATTGCCCGAAAGTCCGGCGTGCGCTACTCGGTGCTGGTGCCGAACATGAAGGGCCTCGACGCCGCGCTTTCGGCACCGAAGGCCGAATGGCCCGACGAGATCGTCGTCTTCGCGTCTGCCACCGAGGCCTTCAGCCAGAAGAACATCAACTGCTCGATCGTCGAGAGCGTCGAGCGCTTTCGGCCGGTCGTGGACGCAGCGCGCGTGCATGGCATCAAGGTGCGCGCCGCTATCTCGGTGGCGCTCGGTTGCCCGTACCAGGGCGAGGTCTCGGCCGACGAAGTCGAGCATGTCGTCGTGCTGATGAAGGAGATCGGAGTCGACCATTGCGGCATTGCCGACACGATCGGCGTCGGCACGCCGAAGAAGGTGCAGGCGGCGATGGAGCGGGCACTCCGACACTTCCCGATCGCCGAGGTAAGCGGCCATTTCCACGACACCTATGCGCAGGGCGTGGGTAACGTCTATGCGGCGCTCGAGGTCGGCATCGCCACATTCGACGCGAGCATCGCCGGGCTCGGCGGCTGCCCCTATGCCAAGGGCGCGACCGGCAACGTCGCCACCGAAGACGTGGTGTTCCTTCTGCACGGGCTGGGCATCGAGACGGGGATCTCCCTCGACGGGCTGGTCGATGCGGCGGCCTATATCTCGGGCGTGCTTGGCAGGAAGCCGGTGTCCCGATCGGCGAATGCCCTGCTGGCGAAGCGGCAAGGCGCCGAATAAAGCAGCGCTTCACCTGTTCGGACTCCGCCGGCGCGCGTCGCCGGGCCGCCGCTGCGCCGCGCCTTGTGACTACTTCCGCACGGCGGTGGCCGTTGGTTGCTTCCGAGCGGCGCTCGGCTCTCAAGGTACGGCAGAGCCGGCCGACATCCGTACAGGTCGCATGTCGACGAACGAACGAGCGAGGGCCCGCCCCATGTCCGCTAGACCGCCGAGCCGCGTGGCGCCGAATACCAAGCCGCCGATTGACGAAGACACGACGCCGCCAGCGCAGCGATCGCTGCGCTGGGCCAAGGACCTGCTGACCCGCCCGATCGCGATCGAGAAGCGCCACAACCAGTTGCACGTGGTCCTCATCGAACCGGTACGGGCGCCCGGCGCTGACGAGCCGAAGTCGCTGTCGCTGCAGATGCGCGACGAATTGCGGGCCCGCCTGCTGGTGCACGATCCGGCGACGCAGACGGTTCGCCACCTGTACGTCGTCTACAAGGAACTGGGCAGCAACGGCTGGGGCGGTGTCGAGGCATTGCCGCCTCAACTGCTCGAAAAGGCCGTGGCCGAAGCGGAGATGATGCTGAACGAGGACACATCGCCCTTACTCGAAAAGCTTGTCGCGCGCCTGCGCGAGGCGCATACCGCAGCCGTCACGCACGCCGCCGAATTGCTCGAGGCCCAGCCGGAGCGATGGGAAGCGCCGGCGGTTCCCGAAGTCTCTGAAACAACCCACGAAGAGTGGGAGCTGATGGAACGCAGCTGGATCGGCACCGTGCCCTCGGGGCTCGAATTGCCCGAACGCGACCGCTGAATCGCCGCCTTTCGCGTCGGCTTGGCACCGCCCGGTGCGGCCTCCCTATTTCTCGACGAACGCCCGCTCGATCACATACTGGCCCGGCTGGCCGACACCCGGCGAGATGGTGAAGGCGGCGGCGTCGAGCACGGCACGCATGTCTTTCAGCATCGCCGGGCCGCCGCAGATCATGGCCCGATCTTCGTTCGGGTCGATCTGCGGCAAGCCGATGTCGCTGCACAGCTTGCCGTTGGCAATGAGGTCGGGCAGCCGCCCCTGGTTGCGGAACGGCTCGCGCGTCACCGTCGGGTAGTAGATGAGCTGGTCTCTCACCTGCTCGCCGAGATGGTCGTGGCGCGGCAACTCGTAGGCGATGAGATCGGCATAGGCCAGCTCGTCGACCTTGCGCACGCCGTGCACGAGCACCACCTTCTCGAAGCGGTCGTAGATCTCCGGGTCGCGGATCAGGCTGAGGAAGGGCGCCAGGCCGGTGCCGGTCGAGAACAGGTAGAGGTTGCGGCCGGGCAGCAGGTCGCTGATCACCAGCGTGCCGGTGGGCTTCCTGCCGATCAGCACCTCGTCGCCGACCTTCAGGTGCTGCAGGCGCGACGTGAGCGGCCCGTCCTGCACCTTGATGCTGAAGAACTCGAGGTGCTCGTCGTAGTGCGCGCTGGCCACCGAATAGGCCCGCATCAGCGCCTTGCCGTCGACCATGATGCCAACCATCACGAAGTGCCCGCTTTCGAAGCGAAGGCTCTTGCCGCGGCTGCAGGTGAAAGT
Source organism: Pseudomonadota bacterium (assembly GCA_030854825.1). Next base: position 786 of record JALYSL010000066.1, on the reverse strand, counting down.
GAAGAGCGACTCGTTCCAGTGATGAACCGAGAGAACTTTTTCCGTGTCGTAGGCGGCCATGCGAGCGAGACCTTGTCGTGTTGAAGAGAGTTACTTGCCGCGCCGAGCCGGGGCGACCGCCGCCAGCATCACCCGCGTGATCTCGGCGAGCCAGGCGTCGCAGCGATCGGTGCGCATCAGGTCGTTGCCGAGGAACGACGACAGCGTGTAGCGGTTCGAGCAATAGAAGTAGCCGAGCGCGGCGATCGTCAGGTAGACCTGATGCACCTGGAGATCGCGGCAGAAGAGCTTCTGCCGCGCACCCTCGGCGAGTATTGTCCCCAAAATGTCGAGCACCGGCCGCGACAGCTGCTTGACCTTGACCGAGCGGGTGATGAGGCGGCCGCGCTGCAGGTTCTCGTTCGACAGCAGGGCAACGAATTCAGGATGAGCGAGGTAGTAGTTCCAGGTGAACGCCACCAGCTCGGTGAGCGCCTCGACCGGCCGGCTGGCATCGAGCACGAGCGCGCTTTCGGCGGCGCCAAGATCGGCGTAGACGCCTTCGAGCACCGCCAGGTAGAGCTTTTCCTTGCTCTTGAAGTAGTAGTAGATCATCCGGTCGCTCGAGCGGCCGGCGCGCGAGATGCGTTCGATGCGGGCGCCGCTGTAGCCGTGGCGCATGAACTCGGTGCGCGCAGCGCGCAGGATGCGCGCCTTCGTGCGTTCCGGGTCGCGCGTGCGTTCGCTGCTGCGGGGAATGGTCTTGGCTTTCGGCACGCGATCTAGGCAAGTCGGCCGCGGCATGCT
>JALYSL010000016.1 GCA_030854825.1 Pseudomonadota bacterium | reverse complement strand
TCGTCGCGTTGCTCGGCCGGGCCGCTCGGGTGCCGCTGCGCACCGTCGCCGCCTGGTTCGTTGCCTGGCCATTGACCCAGTTCGGCCTGCTGCTGCGGCCCGATCTGCTCCACTACGGCGGCCTCTCCGGAGTCCTGCACGCCGGCGCCGCGGTGGTGGCCATGCATCTGGTCATTGCCGGGCGTGGCACACGCAGGCTCGTCGGCGTCAGCGTTCTCGCCGGCGTCGCGACCAAGATCGTGCTCGAGGCGCCGTGGGCCGAGGCGCTGCGTCATCCCGCAGGCTGGGACATCGCCGTCGCGCCTTTCGCGCACCTCAGCGGTTTCGTCGCCGGCGCGGCGATGGCGGGTCTCGCAGAAGTCCGTCGATGGTGGCCGACTACCATCGATCGCAATGACTGAATGCCGACCCCCATGCTCACTTCGTTCGCTGCCCCCCACGGGGGTGCTCAGTCGGCTTGGCAGCGGCCCGGCGCCAGCTGAACCGATTGCGCGCAAGGCCCACCTCGACGGCATCGCCATCGTCTCCATCATCTTCTGCTGCTTTCTCTGGGGTCTGAACCAGGTGGCGGCGAAGGCGGCCATGCCGGAGATTCCGGCACTCTGGCAGGCGGCCGCCCGCTCGACCGGCGGCGCCGCACTGGTCTGGCTGTGGTCGCGGCACCGACGCATCGCCCTGTTCGAGCACGACAAGACGCTGCCGAGCGGCCTGCTCGCCGGCCTGTTGTTCGCCGCAGAGTTCTTCTGCATCTTCCTCGGCCTGCAATTCACGAGCGCGTCGCGAATGGTGGTCTTCATCTACATCGCACCTTTCGTCGTCGCCCTCGGCATGCCGCTGATCACCCCCTCCGAGCGCCTGCGACCGATCCAAAGCACCGGCCTGCTCGTCGCCTTCGCCGGAGTCGCATGGGCCTTCGCGGAAGGCTTTTCGCGGCCGGCGATCGGCCCACAGCAATGGATCGGCGACAGCCTCGGCGTGCTCGGCGGCGTGTTGTGGGGAATGACGACACTGGCGGTACGCGGCTCGGCCCTGAACGGAGCTTCAGCGGAGAAGACCTTGCTCTATCAGTTGGTCGTCTCGGCGCTGCTGCTCATCGTCGGCGCGCTGGCCACCCGAGCGCCATTGCCATCGCACGTTTCGACGCTGGCCTGGGCCTCGCTCGCCTTTCAGGTCGTCATCGTCACCTTCATCAGCTACCTGGTCTGGTTCTGGCTGATCCGCCACTACCCGGCCACTCGACTGTCGTCGTTCACGATGTTGACGCCGGTCTTCGGCCTGCTTCTGGGTGGCGTGCTGCTGGCCGAGCCCATCACCGTTCGCCTCGTGCTGGCGGTGGCGACCGTCGCCGCCGGCATCTTGCTCGTCAACCGGAAAACAGCATGAACCGGAGCCCAGACGCCGGGCCGTCGGTCAGCGGCGGATACGGGCGACCAGGGAGGTTGTCGAATAGCCTTCGACGAAGGGCAGCGAGCTTGCCGCGCCGCCCCAGCTCCGCACCAGCGACGTTTCGGCCAGCCGCTCGATGTCGTAGTCGCCGCCCTTGACGTAGAGGTCGGGCCGGACGAGCTTCAGGAGCTCGAGCGGCGTCGTTTCGTCGAACAGCGTGACGAGGCCGACGCTTTCGAGCCCTGCCAGAACGCAGGCACGGTCGGCCTCGCTGTTGAGAGGCCGGCCCGGCGCCTTGCCGAGCGCGCGCGCCGACGCGTCGCTGTTGAGGCCGACGACCAGGCTGGCGCCCAGCGCCCGCGCCTGCGCGAGGTAGGTCACGTGGCCGCGGTGCAGGATGTCGAACACGCCGTTGGTGAACACGAGGGGCCGGGAGAGCTCGGCGAGGCGCGGCTGCAGTTCGACGCGCGGGCAGAGCTTGGCGACGAAGGCGGGCAGCATCGCCGGATTGTCGCTGCGCCAGGGCCCTAGACTTCGAGGCAAGGCAACCGGAGGCAGCCATGCTCGTGCTCTGCGGATCGGCGATTTCGAACTACTACAACAAGGTCAAGCTGGCACTGTTGGAAAAGGGCATTCCGTTCCGTGAGGAATATGTCGGCACCGGCGGCAGCGACGAAGACATGCTCTCCGCCTCACCGCTGGCCAAGATCCCATTCATTCGCACCGAGCAGGGGCCGCTCTGCGAGAGCCAGGCGATCCTCGAGTACATCGAAGCCGCCTATCCGACAC
>JALYSL010000501.1 GCA_030854825.1 Pseudomonadota bacterium | reverse complement strand
GGCTTGACCTGGTCGAGGATCGGGCCGAGCGGCGTGCCCTTCCACTTGCCGATGCAGCTCCAGCCCTCGACGCAGTCGTGGCGCGTGATCTGCGTGCGCGACGGCATGGCGCGCAATTGCTCGAGCGTGAACGACGCCGACTTCTCGACCAGGCCACCCACCATCAGCTCGTAGTTCGCGAATTTCGCCGCGAGCAGCGCCTGGTAGTCGGCGTCCGTGGGATTGAGCGTGCCGTTGCCGCGAAAGCTCGGCGCGACGTCGCTCTGGCTGAACTCCTGCGCCATCGCCGACCGCGGCGCCACCACCTTCTGGGCGGCACGGCTCAGGTACTGCGAGCTCTTCAGCGTATTGACGAAGGCCTCGTTGTTCGAGAGCTTGTCACAACCCGCCAGCGCCGCCGCACCGGCGGCGACCATGGCCCCGCGCAGAACGTTGCGCCGGCTGCGCTGGCGGGCACGCATCAGCGTGAAGGTCTTCGTCATGGCTGCACCTCTTTCTTCGCCTGCTCGGCGGGCATCACGTACCAGCCGGTGACCATCGAGCGCATCTCGTTCCAGACGCCGGCGATGATCACTTCGGCAACGTGAATGAAGACGAACAGCAGCAAGCCGAACGCGGCCAGGAAATGCAGCGATCGCGCCGACTGCCGGCCGCCGACCAGCGAGACCCAGCCGGTGAAGATGGTGTCGATGCGCGGCGACATCGCCATGCCGCAAAGCACGATCAGCGGCAACAGGACAAAGATGACGATGAGGTATGTCAGGCTCTGCAGCACGTTGTAGCGTTTCGCGGCCTCGCCGCTCGGGTGCTTGAACTTGATGTGATCGACGATCGAGCGGCCGATGCTCTTCAGCTCGGCTCGGGTCGGCACCAGATCCTTCACCAGGTGACGGCTGAAGACCGTGTAGAGCACGTAGCAGATGCCATTGGCGACGAACAGCCAGGCGAAGAACAGGTGCCAGTGGCGAGCCATCGCCAGCCACTGCGGCCCGGGGATCGTTGCCCAGTTCGGAAAACCGCGCGCGGTCGGGATGCCGTCGACCGTCGAGAGGCCGAGCACGCCGCTGGTCGTGAACTCGGCGTCGCCGATCTGCGTCTTGCCGATCGGCCCGGTCGGCGAGTTCTCGGCGCGCAGCGACAGCCAGGGCCGCGCGAAATTGCCGGCCTGGCCCCAGTAGAGCGCCGGGTGGGCGTTGAAGATGTTGAGCCCGCTCATCAGCAGGATCGTCAGGCAGAAGACGTTGATCCAGTGCATGACGCGCACCGGCAGGCGATGCCGATAGAAGCGGCGCGCCGGCGGGACGGGCATGACGGCGGCCTCCGGCAACGCCGTGCTTGCTTCGATATCCATGGCTGTATTTTCCGAAATCATGATCCGGCTCGCTGCTGCGACTCGATGATGCGCTATACGCAATCGCCGGCGCGTGGATTCGTATTTGCCGGGGCTGCCGATTCGTCAGCATCGGCGCCAGCTTTCTTACAGCGAAGCGTGGCGACGATGCATCTCGGCCGGAGGCTCGGGCCGTGGCGCCTCAGGGCAACGCCACCATGTGCATGCGCGGCCGGTCGAGCACCCGCGCCTCGGCGGCGACGCTGCCGATCACGCCGTGGGCCGCATAGCCGGCGGGCGACTCGGGCTCGAGCGCGGCGATGGCCAGATTGGCGAACGCCTGCTCGAGCGACACGTAGTAGCTGCCAGGCGCCACGTCGAGCAGCACCGGCGCCATCTGCACGCCCAGCCGCATCGAACCGTCGCCATTCGCATCGACCGGGGTGCGGCTGGTCTCGCGATAAGTTTCGCCGCGCACCTCGCCGCCCTCGTCGATCTGCTGAACCTCGACACCAAGCAGGCGAAGGCGCCGCACCGCGTCGCTCTCGCTCGCCGCGAGCCAGTAGCCGCAAGGTCGCGGCCGGCTCTTCAACACGCGCAGCTCGAGCGACGAATCCCACGTCACGGTGACGTGCTCGATCGCGCCGGTCGCGGCGTCCAGCATCGCCAGTGACTTCTCGCTCGGCGTCGGCGCCGCCTCGATCACGGCTTCTCCCTGACAGGCCTGCGCGGCGACGTCGCGATCGACGAACTGGCGCAGCTTGACGAGGTCGGCTGCATGGGCGGCGGCGTTGCCGAGGACGCTGCGCACGGCGACGACATCGACATCGACGCGGCGCTTGAAGTCGGTGCGGCCGATGCCGCGGCCACGCGTCTCGACGAGCAGGCTCACCGCGTTGCGCAGGCCTTCGGCGTTGCGGCCGATGCCCGGTTCGACGCCGCCCATCGAGACCTTTCGGTCGGCCGGATCGGCGGCCAGCGTGTAGTACCACTCGGTGCTGAAGCCGGCCGTGCCGAGGTTGGCCACGAGCGGCACACGGAACCATTCTTCGGCGGCCCGGGCCACGAACGGTCGCATGTTGGCGACCGTGGCCGCCTGCAGCAAGGCATCGAAGCGCTGCACGCCGCCGAACCGGGCGGCGAAGTCGGCATCGACCGGATATTCATGCAGGTCGAGGACGACGACCGGCGCGACGTTGCGAACGAGTTGTGCCACCGCCTGCGCTTCGGGAGTGCGCAGCAAGACGTGGTCGCGATTGACGTCGCTGCCGTCGGCGGCACCGCGCTGACCGAGCGCCGCACCGTCCGGGTTAACGCGTGGCAGGAGGTAGACGTCGACCTGGTCGAGTACGGCGTCGAGCCGGCCGGCGGCCAGTTCCTGGGCGATGACGAGCAGTGCTTCGGTACCGGCCGGCTCGTCGCCGTGCTGGCCGGCGATGATGACGACGGCGGGTCGATGCAGCGGCGCCATCGGAGCAGCAATACCAGAGGGCGCATCGGAAGCGGCGGGAGTCGGAGGCGGTGGCGCGATCGGTGGGGCACGGGTGAAGGCGAGCGCATCGATCGGCGCGCCGGCCTGCGATTCGCCGAGCGGCAGGACCGCCACGGCGCTGCCCTTCAGCGAATCGACGCCACCCCGCTCGAGCCCGCGCAGGATCGCACGCACTTCGTCGTTGGTGGTGTAGGCGGTGCGGCCCGGCTCGAAGGCCGGCGTATCGAAGCTGACAGCCGGCTCCGGAAAGCGTGCGGCGATCGCGGCCGATACGGGCGGCCCGGCCGACACCGGCGGCGTCGGCGGCAGGACCGGCCGCGGCGCGACGGGCTGGGGG
>JALYSL010000498.1 GCA_030854825.1 Pseudomonadota bacterium | reverse complement strand
CTGCGGATTGACGAGCAGGATCGCGCCCCACCGTGCGATCGTCGTCACCGGTGCAAAGTCCTTGAGCGCATCGAACGGCACCTTCTTCATCAGGTGCTGATTGGTGGTCAGAGTGCCATTGGGCGAGACAAGGATCGTGTAGCCGTCGTTGGTCGAGCGCAGCACATCGGACGCTGCGAGGTTGCCGAACGCGCCGACCTTGTTGACGACGATGAAAGGCTGCCCGGTGGCCTCGTGCAGTCGCTCGGCGTAGAAGCGTGTCGTGGTGTCGATCCCGGTACCTGCCGCATAGCCGACGACGAGGGTGACTGGCCTGCTCGGCCATGCCGGCGCCTGCGCCGAAGCCGGCACGCTGATCAGAATCGCCGCGGCGAGAAGGACGGTGCGAAGCAATGCCATGAGCTCTCCTGGTATCGGATAGATCGGGGAAACGCACCCGGCGTCGTCACCACCCGCGTTCTTATGGGACTTGACTCAGCACGCCCCTTCGCGAACCCAGGTGAGTGGCGTGAGCGTTGCGGTCGATGATAGCCACGCGAACGCTGTCAGAACGACGCCGCGCCGCGCACGTCGAGCCGCAAGAGCTCTTCACCAAGGTCGTTATTGCTGGCGCTGGCTGCCGTACTGAACGTTCCTCCGATCAGCGCAAGTTTCAGCGGCGCAACGAACGATCGCCTACGAGCAAAGTACGCGCAAGTCGGCGTCGCCAAGCTCCCCGGGCGATGAACTGCCTCTCGTGATTCGCGACGACGCTATTTCGCGCCGGCGAGGATCCACGCGACGAGCGCGTTGACGTCGGCATCGGGAACGGCGGCGTTCGGCGGCATCGGCACCGGACCCCAGACGCCGGATCCACCAGCCTTGACCTTCGCCACCAGCTTCGCCGCGGCGCCCGCGTCGCCTGCGTACTTGGCGGCGACGTCCTTGTAGGCGGGGCCGATCAACTTCTTGTCGATCGAATGGCAGGCCGTGCAGTTGTATTTCTTGGCCATCGCCTCGTCGGCGAGGACGGGAAAAGCGAGGCTTGCAGCGGCGGCCGCCAGTGCGGCACGAATCAGCAGGGAATGGGTCATTCGTTCGATCCTTGGCTCAGTAGACGTCGTGCTGGGTGTTGTAGACATTGAACTTTCCGGTTGGCGTGATCAGGCGCGGGTCCTTGATGACGGCCTTCAGCTTGCGCGTCTTGTCGTCGACGATCACGATCGCCGACTGCTGGTTCTTGGCGCTCCACACCGAGAACCAGACCTCGTCACCCGCCTTGTTGTACTCGGGCTGGGTGATGCGCTTGGCTCCGTCGGAGACGCCGGCCCAGTCGCCGATCGGCAGCACCTCGGCGGGCTTGTCGAGGTTGTTGATGTCGAACACCGCGACCGAGTGGGCGATCTTCGGATCGGGGTTGAGCGGCGTATCGACCCACAGGTTGTGTGATTTCGGATGCGTCTTGATGAACAGGTTGCCGCCGCCCTGGCCCTTGAGCGACTGGACGACCTTCCACGCGCTCTTCGGATGCTTCGCGGGATCGGTGCCGATCAGTGCGATCGAATCCTCGCCCAGGTGGCCTGTGGCCCACACCGGACCGAACTTCGGGTGGACGAAATTGGCGCCGCGTCCCGGGTGCGGGATGGCGCCGACGTCGACCAGCGCCGTCAGCTTGGTCAGCTTGCTGTCGATGACGGCGACCTTGTTCGACTGGTTCGCCGCGACCATGAAGTAGCGCTTGGTGGCGTCCCAGCCGCCGTCGTGCAGGAAGCGCGCCGCGCCGATCTCGGTCGTCTTCAGGTTCTCGAGGTCGCTGTAGTCGACCACGATCACCTTGCCCGTTTCCTTGACGTTGACGATGAACTCAGGCTTGTCGTGCACCGCGACGATCGCGGCGACGCGCGGCTCGGGGTGGTACTCCTGCGTGTCGACCGTCATGCCGCGCGTGCTCTCGATCTTGAGCGGCTCGAGCGTGTCGCCTTTCATGATCACGTACTGCGGCGGCCAGTAAGCGCCGGCGATCGCGTAGACGTCCTCGAACTTCTTGTTCTTCGAGGTGTCGACCGAGCGCGCCTCGAGGCCGATCTTGATCTCGGCGACGTTGTCAGGCGTCTTCATCCACAGGTCGATCAGATTGATCCGGGCGTCGCGGCCGATCACGTAAAGGTAGCGCCCGGATGCCGACGTGCGCGTGATGTGCACCGCGTAGCCGGTCTTGACGATGTTGATGATCTTCTTCGATGCACCGTCGATCAGTGCGACCTCGCCGCTGTCGCGCAGCGTGACCGAGAACAGGTTCGAGATGTCCCAGTCGTTCATCTTCTTCGTCGGCCGCTTGTCGGGCGCGACGAGGACCTTCCAGGTCTTCTTCATGTCGGCCATCCCGAACTCGGGCGGCGTCGGCGGCGACTGCTGGATGTAGCGCGCCATCATGTCGACCTCGGCGGCGGTGAGCTCGCCGGAGGTTCCCCAGTTCGGCATGCCCGCAGGCGATCCATAGGTGATGAACGTCTTCAGGATTTCGGTCCCGCGCTGCAGCGTGATGTCGGGCGTCAGCGGCTTGCCGGTGGCGCCCTTGCGCAGCACGCCGTGGCAGCCGGCGCAGCGCTCGAAGTAGATCTGCTTCGACTTCTCGAACTCCGTCTCCGTCATCTTCGGAGCCTTGGCGTTGACGTCCTGGTGCATCGGCACATTGGCCATCGGCGAGCCGCCGGCCTGGTACTCCATCTCGGCCTTCGGCAGGTCGCGGTGCGGAGTCAGCGAATCCGCGGCCGCGGACGCTGCAGGCGGCTGCGCTGACGGTGCCGCCGTCTGCGCCGTAGCCGCCACGGCGGCAAGCATGCCAGTGGTCAGCGCCGCAACGCGGCCGATGTTCAACAGGATTCGCGCAGTTAGGGTCATTCGTTGCCTTCTTGTCCGTGCTCGGGTTTATTTGCTCCCTCAAATGATGAAGGGACGACTCGCCGGCTGATTTGATCCGCATCAAGTTCCGGCCGGACCAAAAAAGAAAATCCGGTGGCCCGTCGGCGCCGATAGAGTGCGCCGCTTCCGCAAACACCACGCTGCACGAATGCCTCCTCGAATCCCCCTGCACCGCACCTTCGTTCTGTCAGCTGCTCTTGGCTTGATGCCCCCGGTCGTATCGGCCCAGGCAGTTGAGGCGGTCGGGATGCCCGAGGTCGCGCTCGAAGCTGTCGTCGTCACCGCGACGCGGTCTTCGACCGCGGTTCTCGGCGCTCCGGCGAGCGTCAGCGTGATCACCGCAAAAGATCTCGAGCATCTCAAGCCGGCGCGGCTCGGCGACGCGCTGGTCGACGTGCCGGGCCTTTACGTGCGCGGTGCAGCAATGGGCGTCGCTTACCCCGGCAGCGGCCAGGCGGTGCTGTCGCTTCGCGGCGTCCCGCGCACGCCGCGCACGCTCGTCATGATCGACGGCCAGCCGGTCAACAACGCGCTGACCGGCGCCGTTGACGTTGCCGGAATTCCACTCGACAGCGTCGAACGCATCGAGGTCGTGCGCGGGCCGTATTCGGCTCTTTACGGTGGCGCCGCGATGGGCGGGGTGATCAATTTCATCACTGCGGGGCCCGACACCCCGCTCAGCGAGATCCGCCTCGGCCTCGGCAGCCTGCGCCAGCGTGGCGCCGTGCTCGTTCATCGTCATCGCTACGAAAACGGCATCGGCATCTCGCTCTCGGCTGCCTACCGCTCGAGCGCCGGTGACCCTAAAAGCGACGACGTCGTCAAGCGGGCCGCCGCCGGCGCTGGCGGCACGCCCGTCACCGGAGCGCAACCGACGAGCGGCGCCGATGGCACGCCCGGCTATCTGGTCGGCACACAGGGCGCGCGGCCCTGGCGGCAGCGCACGGCGCAACTCAGCGTGTACTGGTCTCCGTCTGCTGCCACCGACCTGGTCGGCGGCATCGGCTGGGCCGACTACGCGGTCGGCCACTCGCGACCGGAGAGCTTCCTGCGCGATGCCGCCGGTGACGCTGTCTTCGCAGGGCCGGTGACGTTCAGCGACCCCGGACGACCGACCCGGCTCGCGCTGGCCAACACCGACTGGCTCAACGCGACGCCGTCGGGCGAGCGCGATCGTCGGCTGTTCGCTCGGCTCGAGCACCGCCTCGAAGGAGGGGGCCGTCTCAAGGCGCAACTTGGAACGTTGCGACACGACTTTCATTTCACGCAGGGCACCGCGGGGCTGGCTGACTATGACTCCGGCCCCGGCACGCTGACCAACCAGCCGAACCGGCGCATCGACCTTGACGTGTCGTTGAGCCAGCCGATCAACCCGGACTGGCGATTGACGACAGGCGTTGCCCTCAATGCCAGCAGACTCGATCAATACACGGTCCGGCTGGGCAGCTGGCGCGACCCGGAGTCGGCCAGTGGCGTTCTCACCGACGGCCGCGGCTCCTCGAGCAACAGCGCGCTGTACCTGCAGAGCGAACATGCTCTCGGCGCAGGCGTCAGCGTCTACGTCGGCGGCCGATACGACCGCTTTCGCACCCATGGAAGCGTCTTCCAGGCCGCGGCCCCTTCCTTCGATATCGACTATGCGAGCCGAACGTTCTCCCAGTTCAGCCCGAAGGTGGCGCTCGTCTGGGAAGCCAATCGCATGCTGACGTTGCGCATGTCGTACGGCGAAGGCTTCCGACCGCCCGCGCTGTTCGACATGTACGGCCGCACGGAAATTCGCCTCGGACCGGTGTTGCGCATCGTCGATGCCGCGCCGCTTCTCCAGCCGGAGCGCGTGCGCGCGTTCGAGATCGGAGCGGCCACCGACCTTTCCGGTGGAAGACGGGCCGCGGTGTCGCTATATACGCAGCGGTTGATCCGACTGATCTACAGCGCCCAGACGCCCGATTCGACGCCGACCGTCGTCCGCGTCGTCGCGGGCAACGCCGGCGAGGCGGACGTCAACGGAATGGAGGCCAATCTGCATTGGCCGACGAT
>JALYSL010000491.1 GCA_030854825.1 Pseudomonadota bacterium | reverse complement strand
CGACGAAGCCGACCTGAAACAGAGCCTGATCTCGATCAGCTCGCCGATCGCGCGTGCGCTCATCGGCAAGGTCGAAGGCGACATCGCCGAGGTGAACGCGCCGGGCGGCGTCAAGAGCTACGAGATCATGGCGGTTCGCTACGAGTGACGATACGGTGATGGCGTCGCTGCCGGGCCGGTTCGCAGCCTGGCTCGCGGGTCTCTGGGCGGGCACGATCGCCGCGATCGGATTCGTCGCCGCGCCCACGCTCTTCGCGGCGCTGGCTCGCGCCGATGCCGGCCGCGTGGTGGCTCGACTGTTCGAGATCGATGCCTACATCGGCCTCGCGGCCGGTGCGATCCTGCTGATGCTTGCGATGCGCGCTTCGGACGCGATGCGACCGGCAGGATCTTCGCGTTTCAGCGTCGAATTGATGCTCGTGCTCGCAGCGCTCTTCTGCATCGTGGCCGGCCACTTCGCGGTGCAGCCGATGATCGAGTCCGTTCGGCGCGGTGAAGCCGGACCGTCGTTCGCGCTGCTGCACGGCGTTGCGACACTTTTCTTCGTCGTGAAGTTCGTCGCCGTCGCGGTTCTCGCCTGGCGGCTGACCGCGCGCCGTGGCGCTAGGGCTGCTGGGCCGACTTCTTGAGGCTCGTCGTGCGCTTCCTGGCGCGCTTGAGCGTGCCGCCCGCCGCCAGCCGCATGTTTCCGACCACGGTCACCTTCTTCACCTGCGGCCGGTGATTGCCGCTCTTGGCGAACTTCAGCACCTTGACGACCTTCGGGCCCGGCATGCGGCCTTCCTTCTCGATCTTCACCTTCTCGGCCGGAGGGCGCCAGAGGACGAGGAGCTTGCCGATGTGCTGCACCGGGGCCGCGCTGAACGCTGCGCTCAGCTCGCCGAGGAGCGCCTCGCGGGCGGTGCGGTCGTCGGAGAAGACGCGGATCTTGACCAGGCCGTGCGCGTCGAGCGCGGCCTCGATCTCGCGTCGCACGGCATCCGTCGCGCCGTCGTTGCCGATCGACACGACAGGGTCGAGGTGATGGGCTTCGGCGCGCTTTTGCTTGCGTTCGGCGGGGGTGAGGAAAAGGGTAGGCACGCGCCTATTATCGGCGCCCCATGAGCACCGGCCGGAAAGGCAAGAAGCTGAACAAGGCATGGCTGCACGATCACCTGACCGATCCCTACGTCAAGCAGGCGCAGCGCGAGGGCTACCGCGCCCGCGCCGCCTACAAGCTGAAGGAGATCGACGATCAGCTCCATCTGCTTTCGCCGGGCCAGCTGGTGGTGGACCTCGGCGCCGTTCCCGGTGCCTGGAGCCAGTACGTGCGGCGCAAGTTCGGCCGCGGCGCCCTAGCCGACCCAGCGACGGGGCCAGGGCCTCTGCACGGCACCATCATCGCTCTCGATCTGCTCGAGTTCGAGCCGATCGACGGTGTCGACTTCATCCTGGGCGACTTCCGCGAGGATGCCGCCTTGGCCGAGTTGGAAGCGCGAGTCGCGGGCAGGCCCGTCGACGTCGTCCTCTCCGACATGGCACCCAATCTGTCGGGCATCGAATCGTCCGATGCCGCGCGGATGGCCGATCTGGTCGAGCTGGCGATCGAATTCGCCGGCCGACACCTCCGTCCGGATGGCGCCCTCGTCTGCAAGGTCTTTCACGGCAGCGGCTACAGTCAGCTCGTGGAGCGCTTCAAGGCCCGGTTTCGGACCGTGAAAGCGGTCAAGCCGAAGGCCTCGAGGGCGAAGTCCTCCGAGACCTTTCTGGTCGGTATCGGACTGAAACGCGCTGCATCCGGCGACGATCTCGAGACGTAGCGGTCAAATGCCTCGTTCCACAGTGCCGGCTCGCCGGGCTTGCGTGGACTAAAATCGGCCACAGATGCCGTGGATCGGGCGCCCTGTCAAGCTCGATCCTTCCCTGAATTGGAGTCGCGGGTGAACAATCAATGGTTCTCTAAAGTCGCGGTCTGGCTCGTGATCGCGCTGGTCCTGTTCACCGTCTTCAAGCAGTTCGAGCGCACCGGCGCCCAGAGCGGAATGATCGGCTATTCCGACTTCCTGGATGAGGTGCGCGGCAAGCGCATCCGCAGCGTCACGCTGCAGGAAGGCGTCGGCGGCTCGACCGAGATCCGTGCCAAGACGACCGACGACAAGGAGCTGCGCACCACCGCGACCTATCTCGACCGCGGGCTGGTCGGTGATCTGATCAACAACGGTGTCAAGTTCGACGTCAAGCCGCGCGAGGAACCGTCGTTCCTGCTCTCGATCCTCGCCTCCTGGGGTCCGATCCTGCTGCTGATCGGCGTCTGGATCTACTTCATGCGCCAGATGCAGGGTGGCGGCAAAGGTGGCGCCTTCAGCTTCGGCAAGTCGAAGGCACGCATGCTCGACGAGGCCAACAACACGACCACCTTCGCCGACGTCGCGGGTTGCGACGAAGCCAAGGAAGAGGTCAAGGAGCTGGTCGACTTCCTGAAGGACCCGCAGAAATTCCAAAAGCTGGGAGGCCGCATTCCGCGCGGCGTGCTGCTGGTCGGCCCTCCGGGCACCGGCAAGACCCTGCTTGCCAAGGCGATCGCCGGCGAAGCGAAGGTGCCGTTCTTCTCGATCTCGGGCTCCGATTTCGTCGAGATGTTCGTCGGTGTCGGCGCGGCGCGCGTGCGCGACATGTTCGATCAGGCGAAGAAGAGCGCGCCCTGCATCATCTTCATCGACGAGATCGACGCCGTCGGCCGCCATCGCGGCGCCGGCCTGGGCGGCGGCAACGACGAGCGCGAGCAGACGCTCAACCAGATGCTCGTCGAGATGGACGGCTTCGAGACCAACGTCGGCGTGATCGTGATGGCGGCGACCAACCGCCCCGACATCCTCGACCCGGCGC
>JALYSL010000054.1 GCA_030854825.1 Pseudomonadota bacterium | reverse complement strand
CGGCACCGAGGTCTTCAAGAACGACGAGGTCCGCGTCTGGACGCTCGACGGCGAGGTGCTGATCGCCAGCATCACCGCCAAGCTCCACCTCATCAGCCCGGCCGTGCTCGAAGGCTTGCTGAAGGCGCTCGATCTCGCCGAGGCGTCGTACCAGGGTCTCGTGATCTGGTCGCCGGACGACGTGTTCTCCGCCGGCGCCAACCTCGAGGCGCTGATGCCGATCTTCATGAAGAGCGGCGGCAAGGGGATCTTGCCCGAGGTCAAGAAGATGCAGGACGCGATGCTGCGCATCCGCTATGCCAGCGTTCCGGTCGTCGCCGCGGTGCGCGGCATCGCGCTCGGCGGCGGCTGCGAGATCGCGATCCATTGCGCGCGCCGCGTCGCGGCGATGGAAAGCTACATGGGCTTCGTCGAGGTCGGCGTCGGCCTGATCCCCGGCGGCGGTGGCCTGGCCTACGTGGCCCGTCGTGCCGCGGAGATGGCGACGGCCGGTGGTGCCAACGCCTACATCTTCGACTTCCTGCGCGACGGCTTCACGAGCGCGGCGACAGCGAAGGTCGGCACCAGCGCGATCGAGTCGAGGAAGCTCGGCTACCTGTTGTGGAGCGACGTGATCGTTGCTCACAAGGACGAACTGCTGCACGTCGCCACTGCGCAGGCGAAGGCGATAGCCGACAGCGGCTGGCGGCCGCCGGCGAGAGCGCCCTTCCCGGTGGTGGGCCGCAGCGGCATCGCGACGATCAAGGGCCAGCTCACCAACATGAGAGACGGCGGATTCATCAGCGCGCACGACTTCCACGTCGCCTCGCTGATCGCCGACGTGGTCTGCGGCGGCGACGTCGATGCCGGCTCGCTGGTCACCGAGGAATACCTGATGGCGCTCGAGCGCAAGCACTTCTGCGGCCTGCTCGACCACCCGAAGACGCAGGAACGGATCATGGGCATGCTGCAGACGGGCAAGCCCGTTCGCAATTGACAAGGAACGTTGCCATGAGCAGCAAGCAAGTGCAGGACGCCTACATCGTCGCCGCGACGCGCACGCCGATTGGCCGCTCAGGCCGCGGCTTCTTTCGCAACACGCGGCCCGACGATCTGCTGATCGCCGCGATCCAGGGTGCGCTGAAGCAGGTGCCGGGGCTTGACCCGAAGGCGATCGAGGACGCGATCGTCGGTTGCGCGATGCCGGAAGGCGAGCAGGGCCTCAACGTCGCGCGCATCGGCGCGCTGCTGGCGGGGCTGCCGAATTCGGTGGGCGGTATCACCGTCAATCGCTTCTGCGCTTCGGGCCTGAGTGCCGTGCAGATGGCCGCCGACCGAATCCGAGTCGGCGAGGCCGACGTGATGATCGCCGGCGGCTGCGAGTCGATGAGCATGGTGCCGATGAGCGGCAACAAGCCCTCGTTCAACCCGAAGATCTTCGAGCAGGACGAGAACATCGGCATCGCCTACGGCATGGGCCTGACGGCCGAGAAGGTGGCGGCGCAGTGGAAGGTGAGCCGCGAGGCGCAGGACGCGTTCGCGCTCGAGTCGCATCTGCGCGCGCTCAAGGCGCAAGCTGCCGGCGAGTTCAGCGACGAGATCACCCCGGTCGACGTGATCGATCGCTCGGCGGATCTCTCGTCGCGGGGCGAAGGCGGCGCGCAACTGTCGAAGACGCGCACCGCGAAGCTCGACGAAGGCCCGCGCCCCGACACTTCGCTCGAAGGCCTGGCCAAGCTGCGCCCGGTATTCGCGGCCAAGGGCTCGGTCACGGCCGGCAACAGCTCGCAGACCAGCGATGGCGCCGGCGCGCTGATCCTGTGCAGCGAGGCGGCACTGAAGCGCTTCGGCCTCAAGCCGCTGGCGCGATTCGTCAGCTTCGCCAGCCGCGGCGTGCCGCCCGAGATCATGGGCATCGGCCCGATCGAGGCCATCCCGGTCGCGCTTCGCTATGCTGGCCTCAAGCTCGAGGACATCGGCTGGATCGAGCTCAACGAAGCGTTCGCGGCGCAATCGCTCGCCGTCATCAACACCGTCGGGCTCGATCCGACGAAGGTCAACCCGATGGGTGGCGCCATCGCACTCGGCCACCCGCTCGGCGCGACCGGCGCGATCCGCTCGGCCACCGTCGTTCACGCGCTGCGTCGGCACAACCTCAAGTACGGCATGGTGACGATGTGCGTCGGCACCGGCCAGGGCGCGGCCGGCATTTTCGAGCGGCTCTGATCGAGCACGGGGGAAAATTCGACATGAGCATCAAGACCGCCACCCTGAACGGCGTCGCGACGATCGAGATCGCGCGGCCCGAGAAGAAGAACGCCATCACGCAGGCGATGTACACGCAAATGGCCGAAGCGTTCGACGCAGCCAAGGCCGACGGCGCCGTGCGCGCGGTGCTGCTCACCGGCCAGCCCGGCATCTTCACCTCGGGCAACGACATCGAGGATTTCATGAAGCGGCCGCCCGGTTCGACCGAGTCGCCGGCCTTCGTCTTCATGAAAGCGCTGATGGGCTGCGACAAGCCGGTGATCGCTGCGGTGACGGGTGCCGCGATCGGCATCGGCACGACGATGCTGCTGCATTGCGACTTCGTCTATGTCAGCGACGAGGCGCGCCTGGCGATGCCCTTCGTGAGTCTCGGCCTGGTGCCGGAGTTCGCGTCGAGCCTGATCGTGCCCCAACTCATGGGCAACATCCGCGCCGCCGAGAAGCTGCTGCTCGGCGACCCGTTCACCGGCGCCGACGCGGTCGAGTGCGGCATCGCCAGCGCGGTGCTGCCG
>JALYSL010000049.1 GCA_030854825.1 Pseudomonadota bacterium | reverse complement strand
GCCTTGGGTCTGGCCGTGATCGCATCGACCGCTCGTGCCGACGACGTGCCGCTGCCGGGGCCCGTGGTCGAAGGAACGGTTGCCACCCGGGTCGCTGCCGACGCGCCGCAGGCCGGTATCGGCGAGCCACTCTGGGAGCTGGGCCTCGGCGTCGCCGCGGTGCGCTTCGCCGACTACCGCGGCTCCGACCGGAGCAGCACCTACGTGTTGCCATTGCCCTTCGTCGCCTATCGTGGCCGCTTCCTGCGTGCCGATCGCGACGGCGCGCGCGCCATTCTTTTCGCTGGCCATCGTGTCATCGTCGATGTCAGCCTGTCTGCATCGGTACCGAGCAAGAGCAGCCATGACGACGCCCGCCAGGGCATGCCCGACCTGCCGGGCACCTTCGAGATCGGCCCCAATCTCAACGTCGAGCTATGGCAATCGGACGATCGCAAGCTCAAGCTCGACCTGCGCCTGCCACTGCGCGAGGCCATCACCTTGCAGGCTTCGCCGAAGACAATCGGCGTCACCTTCTCGCCCAACCTCAACCTCGACGTGCGCGGCTTCGCCGGTCGCTGGAACCTGGGCCTGCTCGGTGGTCCGCTGTTCGCCGATCGCCGCTACCACGAGCACTTCTACGGCGTTGCCCCCGAGTTCGCGACGGCGTCGCGCCCGGCCTACGACGCGCCGGGCGGCTACGCCGGGTGGCGGGCGACGACGGCTTTTTCCCGCCGCCTCGGCAACGCCTGGCTCGGCGGCTTCGTCCGTTACGACGACCTGCATGGTGCGGCGTTCGCGCCCAGCCCGCTGGTGCGCCGCGAAAGCTCGGTGACGGTGGGTTTCGGCGTGTCGTGGATCTTCGCCGTCTCCGGCCAGCGGGTGGTGGTAGACGATTGAGGGCGACGCCTGCGCAGAAGCCTGCGGGCCTGTTGCATCGGCTGCTGTTTGCGCTCCTCATCGCGCAGCTCGGCCTGATGTCGCTGGCCTGGAATCTGGTCGCGCCGCTGGTGTCGGCGATGTCCTCGCGACGCTTGGGCTCGCACATTGGGCGAAGTGCCATTTCCTTCATCTATCGGTCATGCTGGAAGACGGCCGAACGCATCGGCATGATGCGTATCGACTCCGGCGCGCTCGACGTCTTGCGTGACGAGCCCGGCGGCCTCATCGTCGTCGCCAATCATCCGACGATGCTCGATGCGCTCATCGTCGTGGCGCGGCTGCCGCGCGGCGTCTGCGTCATGAAGGCGGAGCTCATGCGCAACATCTTCCTCGGCGCCGGCGCCCGGCTGGCTCGCTACATCCGCAACGATGACGGCCGCGGCATGGTGCGGGACGCCGTCGAAAGCCTCGAGGAAGGCGGCCAGCTGGTGCTTTTTCCCGAAGGCACGCGCACGGTGCGGCCGCCGGTCAACGACTTCAAGCCCGGCATCACCTTCATCGCCCATCTCGCGCAGGCGCCGATCCAGACCGTGCTGATCGAAACCGACTCGGCCTATCTCACCAAGGGTTGGCCGCTGCTGCGTGTCCCGCCGATTCCGGTCGTGATTCGTCTCCGGCTCGGCGAGCGTTTTTCGCCGCAAGCCGATCATCGCGCGCTGCTGCGTCGGCTCGAAAGCTACTTCGAGCGCGAGGTCGAGCGATGACGGCTTCGACCACCCATCTCGTCGTCATGCCCAGTTACGACACCGGCGCCAACGTCTACGCGACGGTTCGTGCGGCGCGGGCCGTCTGGACTCCGGTATGGATCGTCGTCGACGGCAGCGACGACGGCACGGCCGAAGGACTCCGGGCCATGGCCGCGAGCGATCCCGGGCTGCGGGTCGACGTCCTGCCGGAGAACAAGGGCAAGGGCGCCGCTGTCCTGCACGGGCTCGTTGCCGCCCGCGACGCCGGTTTCACGCACGCCCTGACGATGGACTCGGACGGCCAGCATCCGGTCGATCTCATCGCCGCATTCATGCGCGCCGCAGAAGCGAATCCCGACGCGATGATCCTCGGCCGTCCGGTGTTCGACGCGTCGGCACCGCTGCTGCGCGTGCGTGGCCGGCGTGTCTCGAACTGGTGGACTAACCTGGAGACGCTCGGCGCCGGCATCGACGATTCCCTCTACGGCTTTCGCGTCTACCCGATCGCGCCGCTGGTCGAGGTGATGCGTGGCCAGACCTGGATGCGCCGCTTCGATTTCGACACCGAAGCGGTCGTCCGGCTGGCCTGGCAGGGCGTGCGGCCGATCAATCTGGCGGCGCCGGTCAAATACCTTCGCGCCGATGAGGGCGGCGTCTCGCATTTTCGCTACGGCCGGGACAACGTCCTCCTGACCTGGATGCACCTGCGGCTGATGGTCGGCTTCGTCTGGCGCCTGCCTTCGTTGCTGGCGCGGCGCCTGGCCGGCCGTGCGCCGTTCGGTTCGCGCTAGCGGGCTCGCTTTGCCTTGATCTTGCGCGGGCTTCTCGTTGCGGCGAAGATGGCGATGCGCGGCGCGATTGCCGGCAATTCCCTTTGGAGAAGAATGATGTCATCGAAATTCGCTGCTGCCGCCACCATGCTGCTGGCTGTGTTCGCGTCGCAAGCCGTCCTGGCGCAGGCAAGCGCGCCGTTGTCTCGCGCCGAGGTCAAGGCCGAGACCAAGGCGGCTCAGAAGGCCGGCACGCTGGCACCTGCGGGCGAAGCCCCGGCGCCGATCGTCAATTCGACAGGCATCGGGCCGACCAAGACGCGTGCCCAGCGCAAGGCCGAAACCGTCGCTGCGCAAAAGAACGGCACCCTGATGAAGGCCGGCTCGACCCAGAAGGCCGACGTCGCGATCCAGAAGCAGGCATCGACCAAGACGCGTGCCCAGCGCAAGGCCGAGACGGTCGAGGCGCGAAAGGAAGGCGCGCTCGTGCCGGCGGGCCAGGGCAGCCCCGCGGAAGTCAAGAAGTAGGCGCCACGCGCCCGGCGCGTCCGGGCGCGATTCAGATCATCGCGCCGTTGATCGAGATGATCTGGCCGCTGATGTAGCCGGCCTCGTCCGAGGCCAGAAAAGCGACGAGCGCCGCCACTTCGTCGGCGCGTCCGGCGCGCTTCATCGGCACCAATTTTTCGATCGTCGCGCGATCGAAGCCTTGGGCCATGCCGGAATCGATGATGCCGGGTGCAACCGCGTTGACGGTGATGCCGCGGCTGGCGAGCTCGAGGGCCAGCGCCTTCGTCGCGCTGTTGAGCGCGCCCTTGGCGGCGGCATAGTTCACCTGGCCGCGATTGCCGGTGATCGCGGCGATCGACGAGAGATTGATGATCCGGCCCCAGCGGGTCCGGATCATCGGCATCACCAGGGGCTGCGTGACGTTGAAGAAGCCGCCGGCCGAGACCTCCATCACCCGGCTCCATTGCTCGGCGCGCATTGCCGGAAAGACGGCGTCGTCATGCAGGCCGGCGTTGTTGACGACGATCTGGATCGCACCTGCCTCGACGAGCTTGGCGCAGGCGGTGCCCGCGGCGTCGCGATCGGTGACGTCGAAGGCGATAGGCTCGGCGCTGCCGCCGCCGGAGACGATCGCCTCGGCCAGGGCCTCGGCGGCGTCGATGCGCGTGTTGGCGTGAACGATGACGTGAGCGCCGCCCTGCGCCAGTCGCTCGGCGATGGCCTGGCCCAGGCCACCGCTCGCTCCGGTGACGAGGGCGCGGCGTCGTTTCGGAGTCGTGCTCATCGAGCCTCCCTGTCCGTGGGCTCCTGCAGAACGACCGCGAGACGGCCGCTGGCGATTTCTCGATCGGCATGGTGCACCGAAAACGCGTAGAGGAGCCGGCCGGCATCGCCGGCCTGCCGGACGGCGACGATGCGCAACTCGTCGAGCCCGCTGGTATCCGGAACAGGAGGCAGGTCGTGCAGGCACAAGGTCTTCAGGCGGACGTCGCGCGCGCTCGCCAGATAGCCCGGCGTCGCCTTGCCTCCCGCACCCTGCGCGTGAAGCGCACCGTGCAGCGCCGCGGCCTGCGCTGCGTATTCGACAGTTGCACTGGCGAGCAGGCCGCTCGACGTGCGCAGCGGATGGCCGGCGTCGCGATGGTTGGTCGCGATGCATTCGATGCTTGCCGCGTCCCAGGACAGCATGCGGTGCAGCAGGCACATCGGGCCGCGATGCGGCACCAGCGCCGCGATGCCGGC
>JALYSL010000448.1 GCA_030854825.1 Pseudomonadota bacterium | reverse complement strand
GCTCGCCAATGTGATCGCGCCGTACAGCCCGGCCGAGCAGTTCCGCGACGCGACGCTGGCGCCGCCGTCGCTCACGCCGATCGGCGGCCACGTCTTCCTGCTCGGCACCGACGAGGTCGGCCGCGACATCCTCTCTCGCCTGATCCACGGCACACGGCTGTCGCTCTTCATCGGCCTGGTTTCGGTCGGCTTGTCACTCACCGGCGGCGTGCTGCTCGGCCTGATCGCCGGCTTTCATCGCGGCGGCGCCGCCGAGTACACGATCATGCGGGCGATGGACGTGCTGCTGGCGCTGCCAAGCCTGCTGCTGGCCGTCGCCGTCGTCGCTGTGCTCGGCCCCGGCCTGGCCAACGCGATGTACGCGATCGCCATCGTCATGCTGCCGCACTTCGTGCGCCTGACGCGCGGCGCGGTGCTCGGCGAGCTGGCGAAAGACTACGTCGCGGCCTCCCGCCTGGCCGGTGCGAGCACGGCGCGATTGATGTTCGACACCGTGCTGCCCAACTGCGCCGCGCCGCTCATCGTCCAGACGACGCTCGGCTTTTCCTCGGCCATCCTCGATGCCGCCGCTCTCGGCTTCCTCGGCCTCGGCGCACAGCCGCCGACGCCCGAGTGGGGCTCGATGCTGGCGAGCGCGCTCGAGTTCATCCAGAGCGCATGGTGGGTCGTGACGCTGCCCGGACTGGCGATCCTCGTCACCGTGCTCGCCTTCAATCTCACCGGCGATGGCCTGCGCGACGCGCTCGACCCGAAGCTGAAGAGATAGCGATGGGTATCTCTTCAGCTTCGGGTTGGCCGAACAAGATCGCACCCTCCCCGCTTCGCTCCCCACCCGCCAAGCGGGAGGGGCCGGACCCTGCGGGTCCGCTTTTCGGGCAATGCGCATGAGACTGCTCGAGGTCGAGCGGCTCACCGTCGAGTTCCGGTCGGCGGCCGCGACGCTCGTCGCCGTCGACGATGTGTCGTTCTCGGTCGATGCCGGCGAAGTCGTCGGCATTGTCGGCGAATCGGGGTCGGGCAAGAGCGTGACGGCCCTGGCGACGCTCGGCCTGGTCGACGAGCCGGGCAGGGTGCGGGCCGAGCGCATGTCCTTCGATGGCCACGACCTGCAGACGATGCCGGCGCGCGAGCGGCGCTCACTGCTCGGCGCAGACATCGCGATGATCTTCCAGGATCCGACGTCGAGCCTCAACCCGTCGTTCAGCGTCGCCTTCCAGCTGATGGAGACGATCGCCCTGCACGAAGGCGGCTCGCGCAAGGCGCGCCGAGCACGTGCGCTGCAACTGCTGAAGGACGTCGAGATCCCGGATGCCGAACGCCGGCTCGACGCCTTTCCGCACCAGCTCTCCGGTGGCATGAGCCAGCGCGTGATGCTGGCGATGGCGATCGCCTGCAACCCGCGCCTGCTGATCGCCGACGAGCCGACCACCGCGCTCGACGTGACTATCCAGGCGCAGATGCTGGCCCTGCTGCTGCGCCTGCAGCGGCAACACGACATGGCGCTGGTTCTCATCACGCACGATCTCGGCGTCGTCGCCGAAGTGGCCGAGCGCGTGATCGTGATGTACGCCGGCCAGGTCGTCGAGACGGCCGCGGTGCCCGCCGTGTTCGAGCAGCCGCGTCACCCGTACACCGAAGCGCTGCTGGCCTCGCTGCCGGAGCGCAACCCCGGACAGCGCCGCTTGAGATCGCTCGCCGGCGTCGTGCCCGGCGCGTTCGACCGGCCACCGGGCTGCCTGCTGTCGCCGCGCTGCCCGTATGTGCAGGCGCGTTGCCGTCAGGAGCGGCCGCCGCTGTTCGAGCTCGGCGCAGCCCGGGCGCGCTGCTTTTTCCCGCTGCCGAGTCGCACCGAAGTCGAGCCTCGATGAGCGACGCCGGCGACGCCCTCGTTCTCGAAGCCGAGCAACTGACGAAGCACTACTCGGTCTCCGCCGGCTGGCTGAAGCCGCATGCGACTGTGCGCGCGCTCGAGGGCGTGTCGTTCTCGCTGGCGGCCGGCCGCACGCTCGCCGTCGTCGGTGAATCGGGCTGCGGCAAGAGCACGCTGGCACGCCAAACGACGATGCTCGAGGTGCCGACCTCGGGCCGCCTGCGCCTCGCCGGCGCCGACGTGGCCCATGCCGACGCTGTGGCGCGCAAGGCACTGCGCCGCACCGTGCAGATGGTCTTCCAGAACCCGTTCGCCAGCCTCAACCCGCGAAAGAAAATCGGCCAGGCGCTCGAGGAGCCGCTCGCCATCAACACGGCGCTCTCGAAGAGCGAGCGTGCCGAACGGGGTCGCGCGATGCTGGCGCGCGTCGGTCTGCGGCCCGAGCACTACGCACGCTATCCGCACATGTTCTCGGGCGGCCAGCGGCAACGCATCGCGATCGCGCGCGCCTTGATGCTCGAGCCGAGAGTCGTCGTCGCCGACGAACCGGTCTCGGCCCTCGACGTGTCGATCCAGGCGCAGGTGCTCAACCTGCTGATGGACCTGCAGGACGAGACCGGCGTCGCCTACGTCTTCATTTCGCACAACCTCGCGGTCGTCGAGCTGATCGCCAACGACGTGCTCGTGATGTACCTCGGCCGCGTCATGGAGCGGGCGCCGAAGGCGGCGCTGTTCGCGGCGCCGCGCCACCCGTACACACGGGCGTTGCTCGCGAGCACGCCCAAGGTCGGCGCTGCGCATGGCGAGGCCGCCTTGGCCCGGGCGGCGCGTACTGCCCTCTCGGGCGAGCTGCCGTCACCGCTGGCGCCGCCTTCGGGCTGCGTCTTTCGCACGCGCTGCCCGTACGCGGTCGAGCGGTGTGGCGACGTGGTGCCACCGCTTGAGCCGATGGGCGACGCGCACGTCGCGGCCTGTATCCGGCTGGCGGAGATCGGCTGATCAGCGGCCGCCGTCGAGCCAGCCGCCCTCGAAACCGGCCGCCTCGAGGCCGTTCGTCAGGTATTCGCATTTGCACATCAGCGACCAGACCAGACCGCTGCGCTGGTTTTCGATCATCAGCACGGTCGGCCCTTCGTTGATTCCGAAGTGATACGGCGAAACCCAGCCGACGCCGTTGTCGGC
>JALYSL010000046.1 GCA_030854825.1 Pseudomonadota bacterium | reverse complement strand
CTGGTGATGGCCGGCGTCTACCTCGCCCTGTCGTCGTCGCTGGAATCGCGCTCTGATCCGGTCTTCGGCGATATCCAGGGACTGCGCCTCACGCCGCCGGTCGTCGTAGCGCCGCAGCCGGCACCGCAACCGCGTCTTGCGCAGTTCCTGCAGCCCGACATCAAGGCCAATCTGATCCGGGTCAGCGACGAGATCGACCGCAGCGTGATCACGATCCGCGGCGACGGGGCCTTCGCCACCGGCAGCGCCGAGCTTCTTCCCGAGCGCGAGCCCTTGATGGGCCGCATCGCTGACGCGCTGGCGCGGGTCAGCGGCAACATTCTTGTCACGGGCCACACCGACAACCAGCCGATCGTACGCAGCGTGCGCTTTCCGTCCAATTGGCATCTGTCCGACGCGCGGGCTCGCAACGTTCGCGACCTTCTCGTCGCGCACAAGGTCGCCGCCGACCGCATCCGTGCCGAAGGCCGGGCCGACGCCGAGCCCGTCGTACCCAACGACACGGCAAGCAACCGGGCGCTGAACCGGCGCGTCGAAGTCACCCTCTTCGTCGGCCGCAGCGCCGATGCAAGCGCGAGCCGGCCGCAAGGGAAATGATCAAGACCCTCTTCGGGCTCGTCTTCAACCGCTGGGTGCTGCTGGCGGTGCTGCTTCTCGCGCTTTCATTCGTCATCTGGGTCGTCGGGCCGATCTTCGGTCTGACCGGGCCCGCCGGGACGTCGACGTGGCGACCCCTGGAAAGCGAATCGGCGCGTTGGGTAGCCATCGCCGCGATCGTCGCCCTCTTCGCGCTCATCATCGCCTGGCGGGCTTGGCGCGCTCGGCGTGGCAATTCCGCCGTCGTTAAGCAACTTCTCGCCTCTCCCGCCAGCGAGAAAGGGGAAGCCGACAGTGCCGACATGGCCGCGGTACGGCAGCGCTTCGAGAAGGCGTTGCTGACGCTGCGGCGCGCGCGCTTCGGCGCCGGGGGCGGTACGCTGGCGGGCTGGAAAGCCAAGCTCAACGGACGCTATCTCTACGAGCTACCGTGGTACCTCATCATCGGTGCTCCCGGCTCGGGCAAGACGACGGCCCTGCGCCATTCGGGACTGAAGTTTCCTCTCGCCAGCGCGGGCAGCGAGGACGCCATCCGGGGTGTCGGCGGCACGCGCAACTGCGACTGGTGGTTCACGGACCAGGCCGTTCTGATCGATACCGCCGGACGCTTTACCACGCAGGATAGCGATCGCGAGAACGACCGGGCGACCTGGAGCGGCTTCCTGGCGATGCTGAAGCGATCGCGCCCGAGGCAGCCGGTGAACGGCGTGCTCGTAACGGTGTCGGTGTCCGACCTTCTGACGCGCTCGCTGGCCGAGCGTCGCGAGTATGCGGCAACGGTCCGGCAGAGATTGCTGGAACTGCACGAGGGTCTGGGCATCCGCTTCCCGATCTACCTTCTCGTCACCAAGTCGGACCTGCTCGCGGGCTTCACCGATTACTTCGCGACCATCGACAAGGAACAACGCGCGACTCCGTGGGGCGCGACCTTTCCGATCAAGGAAGGACCGGCCCAGAACCTGCAGCGCTTCGGACAGGAGTTCGACCTGCTCGTGCAACGCCTCGAAAACGGCCTGATCGACCGGCTTCAGTCGGAACGTGATCCACAGAAGCGGACGCGGATCTACGGTTTCGCCGGCCAGTTCGCCGGACTGCGCGGCGTCCTGCAGGAGTTTCTCGAGGTCACTTTTTCCTCTTCCCCCTACGAAGCCGATGCCCTGCTGCGCGGTGTCTACTTCGTGAGCGGAACACAGGAAGGCACTCCGATCGATCGCGTGCTTGGCTCGATCGCCCGCAGCTACCGCCTCGAGCGCGCCATCATCGCGCCCAACCAGGCGAGCGGTCGAAGCTACTTCTTGTCCCGACTGCTCGGCGAAGTGGTGTTCGCTGAAAGCGGCCTCGCGAACACGGACCTGAAATGGGAGCGTCGGCGCAGCGGGCTCGTCATCGCAGCTTATGCAGCCGTCGGCGCCATCACGGTGGGCGCCCTCGCCGCCTGGGCCGTGAGCTATGCCAACAACCGCCGCTACATCGACGAAGTGTCGCAACGCGTGAGCCAGGTGCGCCAGCTCGTGCAAACGACGCCGAACCGCGCCTCGCCAGACCTCCTCCCGATTCTCCCGGCGCTCAAAGCGACGCGCGAATTGGCCGGAACCGGCAACGAGGTGCCGCGAAAGCGCGGCTTCGGTCTCAATCAGGAGCCCAAGCTCGACAGTGCGGCGCGTGCCAGCTATCAGCGCATGCTCGTCGACGCGATGCTGCCGCGCATCGGCTTGCGCGTCGAGGAGCAACTCCGCCAGGCCAGTACCGCCTCGGAGACACAGTACGAAGCGCTCAAGGCCTATCTCATGCTGCACGACGTGCAGCACTTCGACCCCGACGCGTTGCGAATCTACCTCGAGAACGACTGGGACGTGCAGTTCGGTCGTTCGCTCAGCACCGAAGATCGCGAGCGGCTCGACGGCCACCTGACCGCCCTGCTGGCCGGTGGCGCTGCCGTCTCGCCGCTCGCCGAGGATCAGGCCCTCGTCGACTTCCATCGCTCGCGCCTCTCGGCCGTCACGCTTCCGCAGCGGATTTACGATCGCATGCGCCAGCGCGGGCTCGGCAAGGACTTCCCCGAGTTCACCGTCGTCCGGGCCGCGGGAAATGACGCTGCCCTCGCGTTCGTCCGGCTGAGCGGGGCACCGCTGACCAAGGGCGTGCCCGGACTTTTCACCTACGACGGCTATCACAAGGGCTTCCAAGGCGCCGTCAAGGATGTCGCTCAACAACTTGCGGACGAACAAGGCTGGGTTCTCGGCGTCAAGGAGCCGCCGAAGGATGCGGCAACGACGATCCGCGGCGGCGAGCCGCTGCTCGATGAGGTTCGCCGCATCTACCTGAACGAGTACGCGTCGCGCTGGGATGCGTTCATTGCCGACGTTCGTCTGGTGCCGACGACGAGTCTGGCGCAGCTCATCCAGACGGCACGGCTGCTGTCTTCGGCCGACTCCCCGTTGCCGCGCCTGATGACCGGCATGTCGCACCAGACGACCTTGCTGTCGGCCGACAGCAAGAACGTGATCGAGAAAACAGCCGATCGCGCGACCGGCGTCGTCAAGGGTGTGCGCGATTCGATCGCGTCCAGGCTCACGCCGCAGCAGACTCAGGCTGGCCCGCCGATCGAAAGCATCGTCGATGATCGATTTGCTGGGCTGAGGCGATACGTTAGCGCGCCCGAAGGCGGTGGTAAGCCGCCGATCGACGACACGATGGCGCTGATCGCGGAGGTGCAGGTAATGCTCAACGCCGCCGACGAGGCCATCAAAGGAGGAGGAGCTCCGCAGCCTTCGCCTGTGCCGGTCAAGGTGAAGACAGAGGCGCAGCGCCTGCCCGAGCCGGCGCGCTCGATGATGGACGCCCTCGGTGACAGCAGCGCACGAATCTCGCAGGTGATGGTGCGGCAGAACCTTAGCAACGAAGTGCGATCGCAGGTGGGCGAGTTCTGCCAGCAGGCCATTGCCGGGCGCTACCCGGTCGATAGAAATTCCGCGCGCGACGCGACGCCTGCGGACTTCGCCATGCTTTTCGGGCCGGGCGGCAAGATCGATCAGCTGGTGCAGACGCGCCTGGCTCCCTACATCGACACGACCAAGCGGCCCTGGAAGTTCCGTCCCGTCGAAGGTGCTCCCCTCGGCACCGATAGCGGCACCCTCGTCCAGTTCCAGCGCGCCCAGGCAATTCGCGAGACCTTCTTTCCGGGCGTCAACGTTCCAACCTTCAGGCTGCAGATCAAACCCGTCGACATGGACGCTTCACTGAAGCAGTTCATACTCGACGTCGACGGACAGATCGTCCGATACGATCACGGTCCGCAGATCCCCACGCCGGTGGTGTGGCCGGGCCCGCGGGGAACGATGCAGGTGCGGGTGGAGGTGAATCCGCCTGGCTCGGGGACGACCTTCGGCTCCGTGTTCGAGGGCCCCTGGGCCCTGCTGCGACTATTCGATCGCGTGACCATCGACCCGATCGCCAATTCGCAGGAGCGATTTCGGGCAACCTTCGATGTCGATGGACGGAAGGCCATATTCGATATCACGGCGAGCAGCGTCCGCAATCCATTCAGGTTGCCCGAGCTGCATGAGTTTCAGTGCCCGATGGGCTTGTGAGCTCAACGTCTCCGGCCAAGCCAGTGAATCGCGCGCTCGCAGACTCGAGGATGGCCGATGCCGCCGGCTGGTACGGAAAGGTTTCGCGGCTGGGCGACTTTGCGCATCGCCGCCTGCCGGCCGATTGCCTGAGCGTCATCGACAACTGGCTGTCGCTCGCGATGCAGGGCGCGCGCGAGCAACTCGGTGAACGATGGCTCGATGTCTATCTCAGCGCCCCGACGATGCGCTTCGCCTGGGCGCCGGGGATCATCGACACGCGCTGGTGGTTCGGGCTGCTGATGCCGAGTTGCGACAGCGTCGGCCGCTACTTTCCGCTGGTGATCGCCCAGGCGCGCGGCAAGGCACCGGAGGACCGGATCGCGCTCGACCATCTTGAGCTGTGGTACGAGCACATGGCGCATGCAGCGTTGCACACCTTGAATGACGAAGACGGTTCGCTCGAATCGCTCGAGGCCGCGTTGCACGACGCGCCGCCTTGGCCGACCCCGGGCCGCGCCTCAACCGCCAGTTTTCAGCAGGGGTCGGGCGGACAGCAACTGCGTTTGACTGTCTCGGTTCCCCTGACTCATTGGCTGCACGCCCTTGTGGTGCAGCAGCTGAACTCATCCCTGGCCGCCTGCTCGGTGTGGTGGCGCGTGACTCAAGATCACACTGGCGATACGGTCGACATTCTCCAGGGTCTGCCCGACGGGCCCGGTTTCGCCGCGCTGCTGGACGGCCAGCCCGCCTGATCCTTCGCGCCGCTGGCCAGGTTAGGGCAGCGCCATCGTCAAGGTCGTCTCACGAACGTCACCGATCCAGACGCCGATGGCGCTGAAGTTGTCCTGCCGCGGCGCGGCGACTTGCTCGATGAGCAGCTGCATGGCCGTGAGCCACTCAGACGGTGTCGCCGCATTCGACAGTGTGCCGGCAATGCTGTCCTCGTCGAGCGCGCCCCACCAGCCGTCGCTGCAGAGCAAAAAGGCGTCGCCTTCGAGCACCTCCTGCGGAGATGTCGACGTATGAGGATCGACCGCTTCTTCGGTACCGAGCGCGGCAATGAGCTGGTTCTTTTGCGGATGTGCCTCGGCCTGCTCGGGCGTGATCAGACCGGCGTCAACCATCCGCTGGACGACGCTGTCGTCCGATGTGAGCAAGGCCGCCTGGCCGGCACGGACCCGGTACAGGCGCGAGTCGCCGACGTGCGACCAGAGCGCCGTTGCGCTTTCGCAGTCGATCCAGAGTGCGACGATCGTCGAGTGCATGCGCGCGATGCCGTGAGCGTTATCGTGCGCGCCCTGAATGTCGTCGTGGGCGGCCAGGACAGCCTGCGTCAGCGCCTGGGGACCGAAATCCGGCTGGCTCCGGCACAGCGACGATTCGATCGATTCGACGGCACGCCGGGAGGCCTCAGCGCCGCCCCAATGACCACCCGCTCCGTCGGCGAGGATCGCAATCCAGCGCAAACCGTCCCGGCAGGTGCCCACCCTGTCCTCGTTGCTGTTGCGCCGCCCCAGCTCGCTACGCGACTCTGCTGAGACCTCGATTAATGCGCTCACTTGGTGCTCGTCGATTTCTCGACGCGCAGGCGTTCGAGTTGTTGCTCATACGCGGCCAGAAAGGCCCGTCCGAATAGCGCGTGAAAGTCCTCCTGGGCTTCGTCGCGTATTGCCCCGTAGTGCTGCAGGTACAGCTCCCACAGCTTGGCTTTGCGATTCATCGGCAGGACGCTGTCGAGCACCGATTTATCGGCAAGCTTGGCCTCGAGCTCCTGAGGCTCGAAGCGCCTGAGCACGCCCTCGAGCGCCGCGCGCGTGCCGGCCATCGTGCCAATGGCATGGCCCAGGAGGTCGTTCATCGCGTCGGTCATTGCCGCGGGCCCGGGAAGAAAGCCGCGGACCGCTGGACGCAGGATCTGTTCCAGCGCCGACTGGCCGTCCGGTGCGAACTTGAGTGGATTGTTGTTGCGCGGCCGGATCACGGTGACCTGCGCCTGCAGCTCCTGGCGCGTCGCCGAACGCATCGCCATCAGCTTGACCGTGCCGTCGACCGACGCGCGCAGCATCATGCCAATGACACGCATGAACGCGGGACCGGTATTGGGCGGCGGTTCGACGCGAACACCGGCGCCTTCGCAGAGCGCATTCCAGACGTCCAGAGCGTCGCGGCTCCAGCCGGTCCCGGGCGGAACGGTCGACTCTTCCGATTGGGTGGCGAGAGGCCCGCTCGTGGGAGCGGGCCCGCGCGAGGCGGCGGCCATGACGGGCGCGGGCCGCGGTTGCGCCGGCTGGACG
>JALYSL010000425.1 GCA_030854825.1 Pseudomonadota bacterium | reverse complement strand
CGCGAGCCCCGCGGCCTTCGAGGCGGGCGTAGCCGCCAGTGACGCCCAGGCCGCGAACGCCGACCAGCTCGCGCGCCGCGGCGCGGCGCTGGCCGCACGCAACGACTACGAGAACGCGCTGGTCGATCTGAACCGAGCCTGCGAGCTCGATCCGACGTCGGCCGCGTTCTTCGCACAGCGTGGCGCCATCCAGGCGGCGCTGAAGCGCCCGGCGAAAGCGATAGAGGACTTCGACAAGTCCCTGGCGCTGGACCCGACGCAGACCGACGCCCGCTACGAGCGCGCCTGGCTGCGTTTCTACGCGAAGAATCTCGAAGGCGCGAAGGCCGACGTCGACGCGCTGGACAACACGCTCGCCCCGCAGGCGCAGATGCGTCTCGCGATGTCGCGCCTCTACCTGAATCTCGCACAGCCCACTCAGGCGCTCGCGCAGCTGAACCAGTGGCTGCCGGCCCATCCGAACGAGTTCAAGCGCGAAGCCGCGTTGAACAGTCGTTGCTGGACGCGGCTGTCGCTCGGGATCGAACTCGACAAGGCCCTAGCCGACTGCGACGCCGCCGTCGACGCCGACTCCAAGAATCCGAATTACCTGGACAGCCGCGGCTGGGTCTACTTGCGGCTGGGCAAGTACAAGGAGGCGCTGTCCGACTTCGATCGCGGCATCGGATACCGGCCCGAGGGTCCCTGGTCACTCTATGGCCGCGGACTGACGAAGAAGCGCCTCGGCGACGCTGTTCGGGGCGAGGCCGACCTCGCGGCTGCGCGCAAGATGCAGCCGGATATCGATCTCAAGGTGGCGCACGTCGGCCTGATGACTGAGCCGGCGCTGAAGCCCTGAGCCCACGGCGCGCGCAGCGTCGAGGCCTGGAACGACAGCAGAACATCTCGGGGCGGGAAGGCGTGACCCAGCACCTGGCACGACACAGGGCGTTCATCCGCCCGTACCCGGATTGACGACAGAATTCCCCGGTTTCGTCGCATCATCGCCCGTTTTTCGACCCAGGCGGCACGATGACGGCGCGAAGGCCCTGGCGATTCCCAACAACATGCACGCGGTTCTGAAGTTGGAATCCGCCGCGTTCGCCGCGGTGCGATCGTTCGCGGGGCCACTGCTGCTGGTGGCGGCGATCTCGCTCGGCTACGCCGCCGAGATGCTGTTCCAGCCCGATGTGCCCGAGACGGGCACGACCTGAACGAGGCCTTCGGGCGGCGCAGGACGCAGCCGGACATCGGTTCTCAGGTGGCGATCAGGCGCCGATGCCCGGGTTGCCGGCGACGCCGACGAGCGTCGGCTCGTTGAGACGGCGCGGACGGACCGTCTTCGCGTCGCGCAGCCAGGTTTCGACGACGTCCCAGATCGGCGGGCCGGCGGCTCCCTCAGCGACGGGTGCCCAGCCGCCGACCTTGTAGGTCTTGTCGGCTTCGATCGGCTTGCCGTTCAGGCGCATGTCGGAGATGCGCCCACCCATCGCCGCGCCCGGCGTGCAGGTGTATTCGAGGCCGCCGACACGAACCATGTCGCCGCCTTGCTGGTAGTACGGATCGGGATTGAAGAGGTTGTCGCAGACGTCCTCGAGCACGGTCTTGATCGTCGCTCCGCTCATGTCGGTGAGCGTCGCGTGCGGGTAGGTGATGGCGAGCTGATCCATCATCATCTCGCGCGTGATCGGCTGCCCCGGCAACAGACTCGTGCCCCAGCGAAACCCGGGCGAGAAGGCGATCTCGGCGCCGCGTACCGCCATGATCGCGTCGACCAAAAGCTGGTCCCACGTGCCGTTGAAGTTGCCGCGCCGATAGAGCAGGCCTTCGTTGACGGCGAGCGGTTCTTCGAGCTTCGAAAGGAACGGTGCGCGCACCGCGTCGATATGCGCCTGCATCGCCGCATCGGCCGGCAGCAGATTGGCAAACACAGGCAGCAGGCGATAGCGGAAATCGCGCAGCTGTCCGTCGCGCACATCGAGATCGAGCACGCCGAGGAACTTGCCGTTCGAACCGGCGTTGGTGACGATCGTCTGGCCGCCGGCGTTCTTCACGAGAACCGGCGCCGGAACGCCATCGTGCGTGTGCCCGCCGAGGATCGCGTCGACGCCGCGCAGCCGCGTCGCCATCTTCAGATCGACGTCCATGCCGTTGTGCGAGAGCACGACGACGACCTTCGCGCCCTTGCCGCGCACCTCGTCAACGATCTTTTGCAGGTGCTGATCCTGGATGCCGAAGGTCCAGTCGGGCACGAAATAGCGCGGGTTGGCGATCGGCGTGTACGGAAACGCCTGGCCGATCACCGCCACCGGCACGCCGTTGATGGGGCGCATGATGTACGGATCGAACACCGGGTCGCCGAAGTCCGCGGTGCTGACGTTCTGCGCCAGGAAGGCGATGTGGCCGGTGAGATCCTTGCCGATGATCTCCTGCACGCGCTTCGCGCCCAGCGTGAATTCCCAATGCGCGCTCATCGCGTCGACGCCGAGCAGCTTGCAGGCGTCGACCATGTCCTGGCCATTCGTCCACAGCGCCGTCGCCGAGCCCTGCCAGGTGTCGCCGCCATCGAGCAGCAGTGCGTTCGGCCGGCTCGCGCGCAACTGCTTGACCAGCGTGGCGATGTGCGCGAAGCCGCCGACGCGGCCGTAGGTTCGTGCTGCCGCTTCGAAATCGAGGTACGTGAAGGCGTGCGCCTGCGCGCTGCCGGCGGCGATGCCGAACGTTTTCAGCAGCGCCTCTCCGACCAGATGCGGCGGCCGGCCGCTCGCGTCGCCCAGGCCGATGTTGACGCTCGGCTCGCGAAAGTAGGTCGGCCGCAGTTGCGCGTGGCAGTCGGTGAAGTGCAGCAGGCTGACCGTGCCGAAGGGCGGCACGTCGTACAGCCTTTCGGCCGCGCCGAGTTGGGCGGCGAGCACCGGCGCCGCATCGATCGCCATGCCGGCGGCGGCGGCCGAAGCCAGCAGCTGCAGGAATTCGCGCCGGGCCGGGCTCATCGCCGAGCCTCCTGCGCACCACCGCGCATCACTGGTTGACCGGCGACTTCGGATCGAGCAGCAAGGCCATGATGTCCCGCATCTGCTGGGTCGTCAGGATGTGCGCGGCACCGAAGCGCGGCATCAGCGAGCAGGCGTTGCCGGCCTTGGCGTCGTACAGCTTGTCCCAGGTGTAGCGGATGGCCGCCGCCGACTGCGGGCTCGCCGGATCGGACACGCCGCGCTGCTTGCCCCAATGGTGCAGCGAAGGGCCGAGCGTGCCGAAGGAGATCTCCTTCTCGCTCAGCTGGTGGCAGTTGTAGCAATTGCCGCCGTTCGGCGCATCGGCCTTGTCGGACCAGGTCATGCCTCGGCCGTTCTGGGCCAGCTTCTCGCCCTCGCGCCAGTCGCCGAGATAGCGGCCGTCAGAGGGCTGCCGGAGCTTCGCAGCTTCGGCGGCCTCGAGCGCGCTCTCGATGTCGGGAGAGGGCGGCGTCGGCGAAGAGCAGGCCTTCTGCAGCGCGTCCTGCTGCAGTCGGTCGATGCCGGCCTGGCCCTGCGCGGAAAACGAGCTGTCGATGATCTGCTTGGCCTCGGTTTGAGTGGCCGCGCTTGCGGCCGAGGAAGCCGGCGTGCTTTCGCAGCCGGCGATGGCCACCGTCAGCGACACGGCGGCGATGGCGACCGGCCGCAGCAGGGGCGAGGCGTTGATTCGATGCATGGTGCTGCTCATCGCTTGAGGCCCGGGGCGACCGAGTCGGCGCCCTTGGCGGTGACGCCGAGGTAGACGCCGAGCGCGATCGTCACATCGGAGACGTAGCCGGGATAAGGAAAGCGCTGTTGCCGATAACAGTCGTTGAAGCGTCGCTGCATGCTCCAGAGCTCACCGCTCGACACGCGATACGCGGGCCACGCGCCGAAGGCGTCACCGGCGCCCTTGTGGGTGGTGAGATCGGGCAGATCCTGCAGGCGGATCCGCTTGCCTTCCTGGCCGTGGCACGACGCGCACGAGAAATCGTACGGGCCACCGCGGAAATAAAATATGCGCTTGCCCGCTTCGTACATGTCCTTCTCGCGCGCATGCGTCTGCGGCAGGTCGAACTTCATGCCACGCGACTCGCTGG
>JALYSL010000419.1 GCA_030854825.1 Pseudomonadota bacterium | reverse complement strand
GCCTACCTCCAGACCGGCCTCGATTGGGCCTTCGTCAACCTGCTGGCGCTGCTGTTCACCCAGCTCGGCATGCTCGCTCTGCTGATCGTCCCGTTCGCCCTCGCGGCGCCGCGGGCGGACAGCGTGCGCTGGGTCGTCGGATCCGGTCTGGCGGTCTTCGCCTTTCTGTGGGCGGCCTACCGTCGGCAGGATGGCGCCCGGCGGGTCGCGCTGCCGATCGGCCTCTTCGTCGTCGCGTCGTTTCTGCTCTTCGACCCGGCAAGCGCTCCCTGGCTCGTCCCCTTGTTGTGGCTGGCCCTGCTAAGCCTGGCGCTGAATGCCGTGCTGCGCGTTTCCGAAGATCGCTTTCCGTTCACGCGCCCGAGCGGCCTGGCCCTGTGGGGGCTGACCGTCGCCAGCGTCGTCGGGTTCGTCTGCTGGAACGCTTCACCCGTCTCGCTCACGCTCTGGGTGCAGGCGGCGCTGTTCGGCGTCGAGCTCGTGCTGACGGCGGTCAAATGGTGGTGGATCGCAGCGGCGTTGGTGTTCGCCGCCTGGTATGTCGCCGGCGCGCTCGCTTCGCGACACGGCGGCTACGAAAGCTCGGCCAGCGTCGACACCGGCCGCCTCGGCATGTTCGCCTCGCTCGGCGCCTTCGTCATGCTGACGATGGCGCTGTGGGCGCTGGCGAGCGCGGTGCTGACGGCGTCGGTCGCCTCGAGCGACGTCCGCTACGTGCCGCGCATCTTTCCCATCGAGGAAAACATCCGCGGTACGAGCGATGCGGCGGCGATGGCCGCCGCCTTCCCCCGTCAGGTGCCCGCCGCCCCGGAAACGGGGCCGGCGCGCGACCGCTTCGGTGCCGAGTTCTTCCTGCGCTTTCGCTATGAAGACAGCACCGCCTCGTTCGCCGTGATCGCGGCACTACTGCTGATCCTCGCCTCCTATCTTGTCGCCGTGTTCGTGCCGAGCGTGCTGGCCGAGCTCAAGTTTCTGAGAACAAGAGCCGGCGCGGCCTCGCGTTCCGGCGCGCGAGCCGCCGAGAGCGCCACGCGCGACCTCGGCAGCTGGCTGACGGCCGGCTACCGGCGCCTCGGCGGCGCCGTTTCGGCCATCGTGCTACTGAGCATCCTCGGCGCCCTGGCCGTCGCGTTGGTCCTGTATGCAAAGCCGGCTCAAGCGGCCAGCGTCTGGGACCGGGCCGTCGAGTTTTCCGCCTATCTGTCGCAGGTTCTGCTCAAGCCGCTGGTGCTGAGTGCGGCCGGCGTCGGCGCGCTGCTAAGCGCGTTCGGCGGCGTCCTGTCGCGATACGTGCCTGGCCTTCGCGCGCCACTCGACATCGCCCTCGACGTCGACAACCACTTCCGCGAATTTCCGAGAAAAAGCATCCCGCGCGCTCGAATCTTCTCGCGCTACGCCGCCCTGCTCGATCACGTGTCCAAACAGGGCTACGACCGAATCGTCGTCGTCGCGCACAGCCAGGGCACCGTGATCAGCGCCGAGTTGCTGCGCTTCCTATCCGACGCTCCACGCGGCACCCGGCGCGCGGACCACGATCGCTGCCGGCAACTCACCCGCCGCTATGGCTGCGACATCCGTCTCGTCACCCTCGGCTGCCCGCTGCGCCAGCTCTACGCTGCCCGCTTTCCCTCCCTGTACGGCTGGGTGCTGCGACAACACGGTGGCGGCAACGGGCCGCTCGCCGCCGACATCGGCGCGCATCGCTGGGCCAATGCCTATACGAGCGGCGACTACGTCGGTCGATGGCTGTGGAGCAGCCCGGGCGGCGGCGACGTGCTCGGCCACCCTATGTCCGACACCGTGCATCCGAGCGTTCTCGGCCGAGGCAGCGCCTATTCGCCCTTCTCGCCGATGCCACCCGACGCCCGGGCACTGAAGGCGATGAGCGAGTTCGAGCTTTGCCTCGGCCTGGGCGCTCATACCCACTACTTCGAGCCGGATCAGGCGGTCGTCGCCTGGTTGATCGATCTCGTCGTCGCCGGCTGATTTCCACGATTCTTGAATACCTGCGACCTGCCCGGTTTCTTCGTACCAATAGTTCCTGTGATGATGGCTCTTCGACAGCGAGAAGCCCATGAGGAAGAGTCCGATGAAGCCGAGTTTGCGGGCGCAAAGCGTAAGTTGGCGACGAAGGTGTCATGGATCAGCTCGTCGCTGGCATCGGGCGGCACCTTCCCGGCCACGCAGCTGAGCTGGGGCACGCCGAGCGCCGATGCGTATTCGATCGCGCGAGCCACGCGGCTGCGGAAGTCGCTCGTGCGCGCAGGCAGGCAGGCAATGCCACGCTCGCCGGCGTCCCAGTTGCCGGCGGGCAGGTTGTGCAGGACGAGCTGCAGCCCAGTGGCATCGAGTCGGGCCTTGATCTCGGCAACCGGATGGTCGTAGGGAGAGACGAACTCGACAGCCTCGAATCCAGCCTTGGCGGCGCGCTCGAAGCGCGCGAGAAACGGGCTCTCCGTGAAGAGCATCGAAAGATTGGCTGCGAAGCGTGGCATGGAGCCTCCTTCGGGCCAGCCGGATGCTCAGTCCAGCAAGCCGGCCGTTTCGAGGCCTTGCCAGCCGAGCGGGTGGCGGCAATCGATGGCCTCGAACTCGTTGATCTTGTCGATCTCGGTCCCCATCGCGACGTTCGTCACGCGCTCGAGCACGCACTCGACAACGACCGGCACGCGATGCCTCGCCGCCATGACCTGCGCCGTGCGCAATCCTTCTTCGATCTTCTCGGGATCGCTGACCCGGATCGCCTTGCAGCCCAGGCCTTCGACCACCGCCACATGGTCGACGCCGTAGCCGCGAACCTCGCCGGCGCTGTGCGGCATGTTCTCATTGTCGAACCCAAGCTGTACGCAGTAGTCCATGTCGAAGCCGCGCTGCGCTTGGCGAATCAGTCCGAGGTAGGAGTTGTTGACCAGGACGTGCACGTACGGCAGCCGGAACTGCGCGCCCACCGCCAGTTCCTCGATCAGGAACTGAAAGTCGTAGTCACCGGAGAGGCCGACCACCGTGCGGGTCGGGTCAGCCGCGACGACGCCGAGCGCGGCCGGAATAGTCCAGCCGAGCGGGCCGGCCTGACCGCAATTGATCCATTGCCGCGGCGCGTAGACATTGAGGAACTGAGCGCCGGCGATCTGGCTGAGGCCGATGGTGCTGACGTAGATCGTGTCGCGCCCGAAGGCCTTGTTCATCTCCTCGTAGACGCGCAGCGGCTTGATCGGCGTCTCTTCGAAGTGCGTCTTGCGCAGCATCAGGCGCTTCCTCTCGGCACAGCGCGTGGCCCAGTCGCCGTAGTCGCGCAGCGTGCTTGCGGCCTTGCGTTCGCGCGCCAGTTCGACGAAGAGCTGCAGCGCCGCCTTGGCATCGGAGACGATGCCGTAGTCGGGCGCGAAGACCCGGCCGATCTGCGTCGGCTCGACGTCGACATGGACGAATTTGCGACCCTTGCAGTAGACGTCGGTCGAGCCGGTATGGCGATTGGCCCAGCGGTTGCCGATGCCGAGGACGAAGTCGCTCGCGAGCATCGTGGCGTTGCCGTAGCGATGGCTGGTCTGCAGGCCGACCATGCCCGCCATCAGCGGATGGTCGTCGGGGATCGTGCCCCAGCCCATCAGCGTCGGCACGACGGGAATGCCGGTCAGCTCCGCGAACTCGACGAGCAGCGCCGACGCGTCCGCGTTGACGATGCCGCCGCCGGCGACGATCAGCGGCTTCTCCCCGGTCGCGAGGAGGTCGAGCGCCTTCTCGATCTGCCGGCGGGTCGCCGCGGGCTTGTACGCCGGCAGCGATTCGTAGGTGTCGATGTCGAACTCGATCTCGGCCATCTGCACGTCGAACGGCAGGTCGACCAGCACCGGACCGGGACGGCCGGAGCGCATCAGGTGGAACGCCTGCTGCAGCGAGCCGGGCAGCTGGCCGGGTTCGCGCACGGTGCAGGCCCACTTG
>JALYSL010000408.1 GCA_030854825.1 Pseudomonadota bacterium | reverse complement strand
GCCGACAGCAGCGTCGACTGGCTCGGCAGTGTCACGACGCCAGGCCGCTGCGCCGGGCCGACGATGAAAACGCGCAAGCCGCGCAGCTGGCCGAGCGACACGCTCAGGTCGAAGTTCGTATAGAGCCGGCCGATCTGCGCCCGCAGGTTGCGTTCGAGATCCGACGCCTTGACGCCGGCGACATTGAAGCTGCCGATCTTCGGCAGGTTGAGCATGCCGTTGCGGTCGACGGTGGCGCGGTAGTCGATGTCGATCGAGCCCCAGGCGCGCGTCACGATCTCGTCGCCCGGGCCGACGGTGTAGTCGGCCGACACCGGCACGTTGTCGAGCGACTGATAAGTGTCGGCGGCATCGGCGAAGAAGCGCGAGCCGAAGATCGGCAGCAGCCGCCCGGTGGCGCCTTCGACGAAGCGCTGGAACTCGGTCGGCTTCGGTGGTGGCAGCAAGGTCCGACGCTGCGGCAGCTGATCGGCGTTGCCGATTGCTCGCGGATTGGCGCTGTTGCCGCGCGAGTTCAGCGGCGCGTTCGCCGCGCCGTTGCCGCGGCCCGGGGTTGCGCCCGCCTGCCCGTCGGCGGTGCCGTTCGCCGCGCCGTTCTGGTTCTGGCCGTTTTGTCCGCCTTGGCCATTCTGTCCGTTGCCGCCGGGCGCATTGCGCGCCGGATAACCTGGCGCGTTGAACGTGCCGCCGGCATCGGGATCATCGGCGGCGTGGCCTGAGGGAGCGATACAGAGCAATGCGGCAGCCAGAGACAGGGGCAGCGCGGCGAACCAGCGCGCAGGGGCGAAAGGGGAGAACGACATCATCGACGAGGAACCGGATGGGCCCGTCGTCAGCACGGGCCGGAAAATTCAGGGCTCGCCGATGGTAGCGTCACTGCTTTCGGTACTCGTCATGGCAGGCCTTGCAGGCCTTGCCGGTCTCGCCGACGGCAGCCTTGATCGCATCGACATTGCCGGTCTTGGCGACGACGTTGAGCTTGGCCATCTCGTCCTGCATGTGCGCCGCGGCAGCGCGGAACTTGTCCATTTCGGTCCAGATCTTCGGCTCGGCCTTGGTGTCGCCCTTGTCGCTGCCCTCGACGAAGCCGGCATAGGGAAGCTTCGACATGATCGTCGCGATCTCGGCGTTGTCGGCGACGGCCTTGGCATCGAAAGGGACCTTGCCGTTGGCCATCGCGGCGACCCGGCCGAAGTGTGTCGACATCACCGTGAAGGCGGCGCGCCGATAGCGGATCGCATCTTCCGGCTTGGCGAACTGTGCCGCCGCGGGCATTGAAACGGCGAAGGTGGCGAGGCCAGCGGCTACCATCAGCATCGGCATGAACGATCGGGTCATGAACATCTCCTTGTCGAGAAGGCAGCGCACTGCTTCGCGGCGCGCGGGGGAGTGTACGCAGGCCGCCGCCACTTCGCACCGGCCCGGCGCCTCGGCGGCCTTCCGGCGATGAGCGGCGACGGCCGTTCCCGGAACACAGCGGCCGCGTCGATCCGCGTCTGGGATCTGCCGACGCGGATCTTTCACTGGCTGCTCGCCATACTGGTGATCTTCTCCATCGTCAGTGCCCGGATCGGCGGCGGCGCCATGAACTGGCACATGCAATCCGGCTACTTCATCTTCACGCTGCTCGCCTTTCGCCTCGTCTGGGGCTTCGTCGGCGGCCGCTGGTCGCGCTTCGCGACCTTCTTCTACCCGCCGTCCGTCAGCCTGCGCTACCTGCGCGGCGCCAGCTTGCCGCACGAGCATCACCACGTCGGCCACAACCCGCTCGGCGCCTGGTTGGTATTTGCCCTGCTCGGCGTCCTCGCCGTTCAGGTGGCCACCGGTCTGGTCGCCGACGATGAAATCT
Organism: Pseudomonadota bacterium; assembly: GCA_030854825.1. The sequence continues at coordinate 3,454 of JALYSL010000408.1, read as the reverse complement.
CCAGCAACGGGCCGCTCCTCAAATACGTCAGCTCGGCGACGAGCAGCACGGCGACGCATTGGCACAAGAACTTCGGCCAGTGGATCATCGTTGCGCTCGTCGTGCTGCACGTCGGAGCGATCGCCTTCTACTGGCTGAAGCGCCGGCAGAACCTCGTCGCAGCGATGCTGCACGGCGACAAGCTGCTCACCGCCGACGTGCCCGCCACGGTCGACACGGCCGGCGCCCGCGCGGTGGCGCTGGCCATCGCCGCGCTCTGTGCCTTCGGCGTCGCCGCCATCGTCGGCCTGGGCAGCTGAGCGCCATCCATGCCGCCTGCCGCGATGTCCTCCCACGCTGCGAAGCCGCCAATCGAACTGCGCCGCGCCGATGGCGCCGTCGACCTGGCGCAGGCGGCGGAGATCTTTAGCGAGTACGCGGCGGGCCTCGGCGTCGACCTGTGCTTTCAGAATTTCCAAGCCGAGCTGGCGACGCTTCCCGGCGAATACGCGCCGCCTTCGGGCCACCTGTCGCTGGCCTTCGTCGGCGGCGAGCTGGCCGCCTGCGGCGCTTTTCGCGCGCTCGCCGATGTCGACTACGCCAACGCCTGCGAGATGAAGCGCCTCTTCGTGCGCGCGCAGTTCCGTGGCTTCGGGCTCGGCCGCACCCTGGCGCAGACTCTGCTCGACGAAGCGCGCCGGGCCGGCTACTCGGCGATGCTGCTCGATACGCTCGACGACATGGAAGCCGCGCGCGAGCTCTACGCGTCGCTCGGCTTTGCAGAAATTCCGCCGTACTACTTCAACCCGATTGCCGGCGCCCACTACCTGAAAGCCGATTTGACATGAAGCCCCCACGTTCACTTCGCTCGCTGCCCCTCGCCGGGGCGCCCAGCGCGCTTGGCGCAGCCCGGCGCATGCCGACATGATTCACGAGCTGCACGCCGGCGCCCTGCGCCTTTCGGTCCGTCCCGATCTCGGTGGCGCGGTGGCCGGCCTCTGGCACCGCGAGACGCCGATCCTGCGCTCGACCGAGCCGGCCGCCCTGGCCGATTCGCGCAGTGCGGCGATGTACCCGCTGCTGCCCTATTCGAACCGGCTCGGCTACCGGCGCTTTCGCTGGAAGGGGCACGACTACACGACGGCGGCCAACGTGCCCGACTCGCCGCATTCGATGCACGGCATCGGCTGGCAGCGGCCCTGGCACATCGTGTCGTCGAACGCGATCGAGATCGTGCTCGGTCTCGATCACCCGGGCGACGCCGACTGGCCGTTCGCGTTCGAGGCACGCCAGTACTTCAGCTTGTCGCCGGAGACGTTCTCGGTGCGGTTGCTGTTCACCAATACGGCCGCGCTCGAGCAGCCGGTCGGCCTCGGCTGGCACCCGTATTTCGTCAAGCGGCCGCGCAGCCGCCTGCACATCGAGCTGTCGAGCCGTTGGGAGTCCGACGCCACCAAGCTGCCGACGCGCAAGGTGGCACAGCCGGGCATCGACGCGGACCTCGCGCACCTCGATTTCGACAACTGCTTCGAAGGCTGGCGCGGGCCCGCTCGCATCCGCGACGAGCGTTTCTCGCTGCAGCTTGTCTCGAAGCTGCCTTATCTCGTCGTCTACACGCCGCCCGATCGCGATTACTTCTGTGTCGAGCCGGTCAGCCACGTCAGCAATGCCATCCACATGGCCGAGCCGACGACGCATGGACTGGTGGCACTGGCGCCCGGCGAGACGATGGAAGCGGCGATGCGCCTCGACATCGCGGTGATCTGAGCGTCCGCGCGAACCGGGGCCTGCTCTTCAAGGCAGACGTCGCGCGAATCGCCGCGTTTCGCCAACGGCCATCACCGTGAATGCGTCGACGGCGAGGCCTTTCGCGCGCACCGCTTCGACGAGCGCACGGGGCGGCTCGTCGAGCGGCTCGTCGGTGAGCTGGAATGTGCCCCAGTGGATGCCGATCGAACGGGCCGCCAGGATGTCGAGGTGGATCTTCACCGCCTCCGCCGGATTGACGTGCTGCGGGCTCATGAACCAGCGCGGCTCGTACGCGCCGATGGGCAGCAGCGCCAGATCGAAGCCGCGAACGGCGCCGCCGTGTCGCGCCGCGAAGTGCACATGGGCGTCGCGAAAATCCTTCGAGTACGCGGTGTCGCCGGCGTAGAAGGCGTGGAAGTCCGGGGCGAAGATCGCAAAGCCGCCCCACAGCGTTTTCATGCGGTCGCCGAGCGACCGGCTCGACCAGTGCTGCGACGGCGTGCAAACGACCTCGAGCGCGCCGACGCAAGTCGCCTGCCACCAGTCGAGCTCGACAGCGTGGGTGATGCCGCGGTCCGCCAGCCAGGCCTCGAGGCCGAGCGGCACGACGAAGAGCGGCGGGCCGCCGCCTTGTCGGGCCAGCGCTTCGACGCTCGGGGCGTCGAGGTGGTCATAGTGGTTGTGCGATATCAGGACGGCGTCGATGCGTGGCAGCTCGTCGAGCGTGAGCCCGGGCGCCACGTGCCGCTTCGGGCCAACGAACGAGAACGGCGAGGCGCGCGCCGAGAAGACCGGATCGACGAGAAGGTTGCTGCCGCCCATTTGCAGCAGCACGCTGGCATGGCCGATCCAGGTGGCGGCCGGCGCCATCGCCGTCTTGGCATTGCCGTTCGAAAGAATGAAGGCCAGGTCGGGGGCCACTCGTGGCGTCGGCACTTGCGGCGCGCGCGGCAGCCCAGCGCGAGCCGCCGCGAGCCGCCACTTCAAGACATCGGCCAGACTCTTCGGCTCGAACTCGGAATAGTTGTTCTGAAAGCGACCGCTACTGCGGTGCGGGTTCGGCGGCGATGACGAGGTCGACTTCGGTCTGCGAGAGGTCATCGCAGACATGATGGCCGAGCTATCCCGCTGATCGAAGCGAGCGGGTTACTACGTATAATCTTGGGCTGTGCTGAAAGTCGCCCTGCCGCGCCCCTCTTCCGACGCGGTGATCCGTGGCGACGGGCGAAGCGCTTCGCGATTCGCTTTCGGCGACGAAGAGGAACCCCCCGTCTGGCGCTGGAGCCGGAGCGAGGCCGAAGACCTGGCGCGGCGCCAGCCGGCCCTCTCGCCCTGGTGGGTGGTTCTGAGCCAGATCGTCGTCGGTGGCCTGGCGGCCATGACGATGGGGCTCGCTTCCGGCAGCGTTCTGGTGGCGCAATCGGCGCTCTACGGAGCGGCGGTGGTGGCGTTGCCCAGTGCCCTGATGGCGCGCGGTGCGACCAGCCGGCTCGGCTTGATCTCGCCGTTGACGAGCGCCGTCAGCATGATGGTGTGGGCGATGGTGAAGTTGGCGGCGTCGGTCGCCATGCTCGTGCTGGCACGACGCATCGTCCCGGGGTTGAGCTGGCCGGCGATGCTGGCGACCCTGGTGGTGTGCATGCAGACCTACGGTTTCGCCCTGCTGTGGCGCGGCCGCGCCAAGTGACCGACTGAAACGACATTCGAACAGACATGGCAGCCGAAG
>JALYSL010000397.1 GCA_030854825.1 Pseudomonadota bacterium | reverse complement strand
GGCTTGCAGCAGGGCGTGGCCGGCGGCGACGCGATCGGCGCCGACGAACACCGGAGCGCCGGTGCGCCGGGTTAGCAGCACGGGCTCGTCACCGGCGCGTCGCGCCTCGGTGGTGGCATCGACCTCGAGAACCTCGTTTTCGCGCTCGCGTCCGAAGCCGCGCGAGACGATGCCTGGCGTCCAGCCGTGGCTGCGAAGAAGAGTCGTGATCGCGATGACCGCGGGCGTCTTGCCGGCCCCGCCGACAAGCAGGTTGCCGACGACGACGACGGGCACAGGAAGCGCGTGCGTGGTGGCGATGCCGCGTTGGTAGATCCAGCGCCGTGCCGCCGTCACACCGCCGAACAGCCATGCCAGCGGCAAGAACGCATGGCTCAGGCCGCCGCGCTCGGCCCACATGCGCTGAAGCCGACCGGCCGATCGCTCGCGCAGGCCGCCGGGCGTCGACCCAATCACCATCGGCTCGCGTTCGCTCAGCGAGCGGCCCCGGCCGACGATTGGGTCGCGAACGTAAGCTTCGAAAGCCCGGCGCGGCGGGCCGCGTCCATGACGTTGATGACGCTTTGATGCGCCGCCGTCGCGTCGGCGGAGATGATGAGGATCATGTCGCTCGATCCGCCAGCGGCCGCGATCAGCTCGGCGGTGAGTACCTCGACGCTGCGGCCGTCGACGGGCTTCTTGTTGATGGCGTAGCGGCCATCGGCCGCAACGGCGACGATGATCTCGTGCGGCCGGTCACGCGCCACATCGGCGTCGGCTATCGGCAACGAGATCTGCAGCTCGGTGAACTTCGAATACGTCGTCGACAACATGAGAAAGATGAGGATCACCAGCAGCACGTCGATGAACGGGATCAGGTTGATCTCCGGCTCCTCCGGCTTGGGCCTGCGAAAGTTCATGTTGTCGACACCACCCGGAGCGTGGGGACGGACATCTCAGGCGGCGCGTGGCATCGCGAAGCGCATGAGATGAGGCACCATGCGATCGGCGGCCTGCTCCATGGTCAGCGAATAGGCATCGACGAGGCCACGGAAATAGCGATAGAACATCAGCGATGGAATGGCGATCATGAGACCGAACGCGGTGTTGTAGAGGGCCACGGAAATGCCGTGTGCCAGCAGGGTCGGGTTGCCGCCGCCGGGAGCCTGCGAGCCGAAGATCTCGATCATGCCGATGACCGTGCCCATGAGGCCCAGCAACGGGGCCGCCGAGGCGATCGTGCCGAGCGTGTTGAGGTAGCGCTCCAGCCGATGGACGGCGGCCCGGCCGGCCGTCTCGAAGGTATTGCGCAGGGCGCCTTCGGTGATGCGCGGCTCGGCGATCACGGCACGCAGGCCGGCCGCCAGCACCGTGCCCAGTACCGAGTTGTCGGCAAGCTTGTTGACCACGTCCGGCGCCGGCAAATGGGCCCGGGTCACCGAGATCACTTCGTCGAGCAGCCGCGAGGGAGCGACGCGAAGCGCACGCAGACTCGCGAATCGCTCGATGATGACAGTCAGTGCTGCGATCGAACAGATGAGCAGCGGCCAGATCGGCCAGCCAGCCGCTTGTATTATCGAAAACAAAAGGGCCCTTTCCTGCGGCCGTTCAGTCTCTCGCGCATCGCCGCGCGCGGATTATGGCGTGAGCGTCGCGCCACCCTTCGGAGCGCGGCTGCGACTTCGTGCCGCAAGGCGCGCGAGATCAAAAAGCAGGGTCGATGTCGTCCACCGCAGCCGTGGATAACTTTGTGGACAACCGGGCGGCGCTGCGGCGCTGCGTCAACGCCGGCGCGACGCCGATCAGATTGCTGAAGAATTGAGCAGAAAAAAGTTGTTCCATATCAACGACTTGCTTCGTGGGCATGCCATCTGCGCCGGCATCTTGCCGCAACGGGCCAGCAATGGCGCGGCTGTGGAGTTGTCAGGCCGCGCCTGCGCTGGGTTTGCCGATGATTGAGAACGTCACACCGCCGTCGCGGAGCGCGGTGTGGAGCGTCGGCCAGCTCATCGCCGCCGTCGCCGAACTCGTCCGGATGGGCCTTCCCCATGCACCGTCAGAGGCGAAGTGTCCGGGTTTTCCCGCGCGGCAAGCGGCCATTGCTATTTCAGCCTGAAGGAACCTGAGGGCGGCGCCACCTTGCGTTGTGCGATGTTCAGACGCGTCGCCCAGCTGGTCGACTTTCAGCCCCGGGAAGGCGACGCCGTCGAATTGCGCGGCCGGCTCGCCGTCTACGAGCCACGTGGTGAGTTGCAACTCGTGGTCGAATCGATGCAGAAGAGCGGAGCGGGCGCGCTCTACGAGCGATTCCTGTTTCTGAAGGCAAAGCTCGAGAGCGAAGGGCTTTTCGATGCCGCGATGCCGGCGTACCCTGCGAGCGTCGGCGTCGTCACATCGTTGACCGGCGCCGCCCTGCACGACGTGGCGACGACGCTGGCTCGCCGCTCGCCGCACGTGCGGGTCGTCGTCTATCCGGGCGCCGTTCAGGGTGCCGAGGCGCCGGCCGCCTTGTGCCGCGCCATTGCCGGCGCTTCGGTGCGCAACGAAGTCGACGTGCTTGTCGTCTGCCGCGGCGGCGGCTCGCTCGAAGACCTGTGGGCCTTCAACGATGAATCGGTGGCGCGCGCCATCCGGTCGGCGCCGATGCCGGTCGTGAGCGGAGTCGGTCACGAGACCGATGTCACCCTGGCCGATCTCGCCGCCGATTTGCGCGCGGCGACGCCGACGGCGGCGGCCGAAATCGTTGCGCCGGCGACCGCGACGATGCGCACGGCATTGCAACGGCACGGCGACGGCATCGGCCGGGATCTCGTTGGCGCGCTCGAGCGCGAAGGACAACGCCTTGATCGGTTGACGGCACGACTCACGAGGCCGGCCGAGAACGTGCGCCGGCGCGGCCATCGACTCGATCTGCTCAGCCAGCGTTTGCGCAGTGCGACATGGCGCGAGGTGGCGGCGCAGCGCGCGCACTCCGTGGCAACCGGCGCTCGCCTGAGCAGCTCGATTCACCTGGCGCAAGGGCGCGACGCGAGTCGGCTCGAGAGCGCGGCGGTTCGTCTTGCGGCGATCGATCCGCGCCGTGTGCTGGCCCGTGGCTACGCGCTTCTTTCGGATCGGCACGGCAAGCCGGTGGCGAGCGTCGCGTCGTTGACACCCGGCGAGGGTCTTGTCG
>JALYSL010000380.1 GCA_030854825.1 Pseudomonadota bacterium | reverse complement strand
GCACGGCATCGCGCTTGTGTTCGAGATGGACGATGAGCAGCTTGCGAAGCCGCGTGCCATCGCGGGCGACGAGGAGCTCGATCATGCGGTCGTGCTCCTGAACCGCACGGTTCCACTTGCCCTCGTCAAAATTGGAACGGAAGCGCAGTGCCTGCAGCCGCGCGTTCACGGTGCGGTAGGTATGGGTCAGTACCGGGTTGCGGGCGGCCGCATTGATATGGTCATGGATCGTCGCGTTCAACCGGTAGTAGGTCGGCAGGTCACGCCGCGCATGCGCGGCCAGCATCTCGAAATGCACGGCGCGGATCTCGTTCAGCTCCTCGTCGGTGATGCGCGCCGCGGCGAGTTCGCCGGACTGGCCTTCGAGGCCGGCGATGACTTCGAAGTTGTCGGCAATGGCGGCGGCTGAGAGTTGCGCCGCCACGGCGCCGCGGTTCGGCAGCAGCTCGACCAGACCCTCGGCGGCGAGCATCTTGATCGCCTCGCGCAACGGCGTGCGCGAGACGCGCAGCTGCTCGGCGAGGGCGCGTTCGTTGAGTTTCCTGCCCGGCTCGATCGCGCCCTCAACAATCAGCTGGCGCAGGCGCGTGCCGACCTGCTGGTGCAGGACACGGCCGGGCAGGGCGACGACGCGAGCCATTGGCAAGTTTTGTATGCAAAAGCAGTGGCAACGGTGACAGGGATCATAGAGGAAGCGAGGCTTGACAAGCGAGTTTTGCATGCAAAACTGGCCGATCACGGAGACCTCCATGATTTCGCTCGACAAGCACCCGAGTGGCCGCCACTTCCTGCAGATCCCTGGGCCGAGTCCCGTGCCCGACCGGATCCTGCGCGCCCTCAGTCTGCCCACCATCGACCATCGCGGCCCAGAGTTCGCGGTGCTCGGCAAGAAGGTGCTCGCGGGCATGCAGCAGGTCTTCAAGACCCGGCATCCGGTCGTGATCTATCCGGCCTCCGGCACCGGCGCCTGGGAAGCGGCACTGGTCAACGTCACGAGCCCGGGAGATGCGGTCCTGATGTTCGAGACCGGCCACTTCGCGTCGCTCTGGCACAAGATGGCATTGCGCCTCGGCCTCGCACCCGAGTTCCTGGCTGTTCCCGGCACCGACGAGCCGACCGGCCTGCCGTCGAGTTGGCGGCAGGGCGTCGATGCCACCCTGATCGAGCAGCGTTTGCGCGCCGATGCGGGGCACGCCATCAAGGCTGTCTGCGTCGTGCACAACGAGACATCCACCGGCGCCACCTCGGACATCTTCGCCGTGCGCCGCGCCATCGACGCGGCGAAGCACCCGGCCCTGCTGCTGGTCGACACCATTTCGGGCCTCGTCTGCGCCGATTATCGGCACGACGAATGGGGCGTCGATGTCGGCATCAGCGGCTCGCAGAAGGGCCTGATGCTGCCGCCGGGCATCGGTTTCAACGCCCTCTCGCCGAAGGCGATCGCCGCGAGCCGGTCGGCGACGCTGCCCAAGGCGTTCTGGGCCTGGGACGAGATCGTCGAGATGAACAAGGGAGGCTACTGGCCGTCGACCCCGAACACCAACCTGCTCTATGCCCTGAGCGAGTCGCTCGACATGCTGCTCGGGGAAGGGCTCGACGCGGTGTTCGCCCGGCATCGACGATGGGGTGAAGGCGTGCGCGCCGCAGTCCGCACCTGGGGCCTGCCGATTCAGTGCGCCGACGCGAGCGTCCAGTCGCCGGTGCTGACCGGTGTCGTCACGCCGAAGGGGGTCGACGCCGACCTCGTCCGCAAGCTCATCCACGACCGCTTCGACCTGTCTCTCGGCACCGGCCTGGGCAAGGTGAAGGGCCGGATGTTTCGCATTGGCCACCTCGGCGACAGCAACGATCTCACGCTGCTCGCGGCCCTCGCCGGGGTCGAGATGGGGCTCAAGCTCGCGGGCGTCGCCCTCGCCGGCGGCGGCGTCCAGACGGCGATGGACTTCTTCGCTTCGCATCCGGCGCGCGAACCCCTGCGCGCCGCGGCCTGATCGCACCTGTTCCTTCGCGCCGCAAGACAAGACCATACGATGGAGACATGACCATGACCTTCTGGCGCCACGCTTTCCTCGCCACTATTGCCACCGTCTCCACGCTCGTCGCATGGCCGGTGGCAGCGCAAACCGAGCTCAAGTTCGGGCACGTCGGTGGGCCGGGCTCGTTGTTCGAGCTGTCGGCCAACGAATTCGCCAGGCGCGCCAACGAAAAGCTCGGCGGCAAGTACAAGGTCGTGGTGTTCGGCTCGAGCCAGCTCGGCGGTGACCGCGAGATGATGCAGAAGCTCCGCCTCGGGACGCTCGACTTCGCCCTGCCGTCGACGGTGATGTCATCGGAGGTCGAGGCCTTTGGCATGTTCGAGATGCCGTACCTCGTGAAGAACCGAGAGCACATGAAGAAGATCGAGGCGGCGATCGTCTGGCCGACGCTCGAACCGCTCGCCGAGGCGAAGGGCTACAAGCTGCTCGCGGTCTGGGAGAACGGATTTCGCCAGATCACCAACAACGTCCGGCCGATCGTCAAGCCGGCCGACCTGCAAGGCATGAAGCTGCGCGTTCCCGCGGGCAAGTGGCGGGTGAAGATGTTCCAGGCCTACGGCGCCAGCCCGTCACCGATGGCGCTCTCCGAAGTGTTCGTGGCCCTGCAGACCGGCGTCATGGATGGCGAGGAGAACCCGCTCACGCAGATCTATTCCTCGAAATTCCAGGAGGTGCAGAAGTACCTCTCGATGACCGGGCACGTCTACACGCCGGCCTACCTGGCGACCGGCGCGAAGAAGTTCGCGACCTTGCCGCCCGACGTGCAAGCGATCCTCGCCCAGACGGCGAAGGAGACGCAGCCCTATGTCTACGAACAGGCGGCCAAGCTCGACAACGACCTGCTCGTCAAGCTGAAGGCCTCGGGGATCAAGGTCAACGACGCCGACAAGGACGCCTTCATCGCCGCCAGCAAGAGCGTCTACGCCGAGTTCGGCAAGGACGTGCCGGGGGGAGAGAAGCTCGTCGACCAGGCGATCGCGCTCGGCAAGGGAATGTGACCGCAGGTTCGGCGTGGAGGATTTTCGCAAGGTCTTCGAGCGTGCGCTGACGGCCTTCGTCATCTTCCTGCTCGCCGTCATGGTGCTGCTCGTTCTCGTCGCGGTCGCCCTGCGGCTCGTCGGCTTCCCGCTCGTCTGGTACGACGAAGGCGCCTCGGTGCTGCTCGCCTGGCTCACCTACTACGGCGCCGCCCTCGCGGCGCTGAAACGCGCGCACATCGGCTTTCCCGGCCTCGTCAATTCGTTGTCGCCACGCTGGCGCGTCGCCGCCGTCGGCTTCGGCGAGCTCTGCGTCGTCACCTTCTTCGCGCTCCTCGCGTGGTTCGGCTTCCAGGTGCTGCGCGTCCTCGGCGGCGACACGCTGGTGAGCATTCCGGTGCCGACCCAGTTGACGCAGTCGGTGATCCCGATCGGCGGCGCCCTCTTCATCGTCGCGCAACTGCTGAGCCTTCCCGAGGTGCTGCGCCAGGCGCGTGGCACGGGCCTCGTCGACCACGAACTGGCACCGGCGCAAGAGGCGAACGCATGATCGTCGCCCTGATGGTTCTGGCCTTGATGGTCCTGATCCTCGTCAACGTGCCGATCGCGGTGGCGCTGGGCATCGTTGCGATGGGCGCGATGGTGTCCTCGAGCGGCTTCGACTCGCTGCTCAACTCGGCGCTCGTCATGTACACCGGCGCGACGAGCTTTCCGCTGCTGGCAATCCCGCTCTTCATCCTCGCCGGCGCGATCATGAATTCGTCGAGCCTGTCGCACCGGCTCATCGCCTTCGCCAGCGCGCTCTTCGGCTTCGTTCGCGGCGGCCTGGCGATGG